>NZ_VFTH01000039.1:0-27309 GCF_006439375.1 Mesorhizobium sp. B4-1-1 | reverse complement strand
CATCTACCCGGCCGATTTCGGCTGGACACCGGACTACCGCAAGCCCGACGAGCGCATCGACTGGTGGTACCACAATCTGGGTTCGGTGACCGGCGCCGGCGTCGCCGAGATCACCAACCAGATGGAATATGACGATGAGGTCGCGTTCCACGCGACGCAAAAGCTCTATGAGTTTGCCCGTGTTTCCGACGACGCCGGACGTCGCCCCTGGTGCCTGACCATTTCCTTCACCCATCCGCACGACCCCTATGTCGCGCGGCGCAAATACTGGGACCTTTACGAGGATTGCCCGGCGCTGGAGCCGGAGGTGGGTTTCATCCCCTATGACTGCCAGGATCCGCATTCGAAGCGGCTCTACAAGGCATCGGATTACGACAGCTTCGACATCACGCCGGAGCAGGTGCGCCGCTCGCGGCGCGGCTATTTCGCCAACATCTCCTATCTCGACGACAAGGTCGGCGAATTGCTGTCGGTGCTGGAGCGCACCCGTATGGCCGACGACACGATCGTGATGTTCTGCTCCGACCATGGCGACATGCTGGGCGAGCGCGGCTTGTGGTTCAAGATGTGCTTCTATGAAGGCGCGGCGCGGGTGCCCCTGATGATGGCCGGCAAGGGCATCAAGGCCGGGCTGACCGAGGCGCCTGTCTCCAATCTCGACGTGACGTCGACGCTCTGCGACCTCGCCGGCATCGATATGAGCGGGATCGCGCCTTGGACGGACGGCCAGTCGCTGCTGCCGCTTGCCGGCGGCGAGCAGCGCTCGGCGCCGGTGCTGATGGAATATGCGGCCGAAGGCTCCTCCGCGCCCATGGTGGCGATCCGCGAGGGCAAATACAAATTCGTCCATTGCGAGCTCGATCCGCCGCAACTCTTCGACCTCGATGCCGATCCGCGCGAGCTCGATAATCTCGCGACCAACCCGGCCTACGCCGATCTGGTCTCGACCTTCATGGAAAAGATCCGTGGCCGCTGGGATATGGCAAGCTTCGACGCCGCTGTGCGCGAAAGCCAGGCGCGCCGCTGGGTCGTCTATCCGGCGCTGCGCAACGGCGCTTACTACCCATGGGAGTTCCAGCCGCTGCAGAAGGCATCGGAACGCTACATGCGCAATCACATGAACCTCGACAATCTCGAAGAGAGCAAACGGTATCCGAGAGGCGAATGATGGCAGACATTCTCATCCCGACCCTCGATCATCTGAGGCAGGCCTATGCCGTCACCTCGACGGCCACGCAGGTGACACCGCTTTTGGAGTCGGCGGCCTTGGCCAAGGAGACCGGCGCCGCGCGCGTCTTCGTCAAGCCGGAATCGCTGCAATGGGCCGGCTCCTTCAAGGTGCGCGGCGCCTATTGGCGGCTGAACCGGCTTTCGGCGGGTGAAGGGAAGAAGGGCGTGGTGGCGTATTCCTCCGGCAATTTCGCGCAGGGGCTGGCGGCCGCCGGCCAGGCGCTGGGCATTCCGGTCACCATCGTCATGCCGATCGACGCGCCGGCCGCCAAGCGTGACGCGACGGCCGGTTATGGCGCGCGCGTGGTGCTGACCGATCATGGCGACCGCGCCCGCGAGGAGGTCGCCGCCGCCAAGGCGCGTGAGATCGCCGAGACCGAGCATCTCACCTTGCTGCATCCCTTCGACGACCCGGAGATCGTCGCGGGCCAGGCCGGCGCCGGGCTGGAGGCGCTGGAACAGTTGGCGATGGAGAAGGCGCATGCCGACCTGGTGTTCTGCTCGGTCGGTGGTGGCGGGCTGATCGGCGGCGTCTCGCTTGCCTTCCACTATGTATCGCCCAGGACCGAAATCATCGCGGTCGAGCCGGAGGGTTTCAACGGCATGGGCTCTTCACTTGCGCATGGCGCTATCGAAACGATGCCGATCGGGCCGAAATCGATCTGCGACGGGCTGATGGCCCGAAAACCCGGCGACGCGCCCTTCGCGGCGGTGAGCGCCGCCGGGGCGCGCGGCGTGACCGTCGACGATGCCTCGGTGCGGCGCGCGATGAAGATCGCCTTCGAGCGGATGAAGCTGGTGCTGGAGCCGTCGGGCGCGGCGTCGCTCGCGGCACTGCTCGGCGGCAAGGTGGATGTGAGGGGCAAGACCGTCCTCGTGGTTGCAACCGGCGGCAATGTCTCGCTCGCCGACTTTATGGCGCATATGAACAATGCTTGAAGCGGATTTCGTCATCATCGGCTCCGGCTCCGCCGGCTCGGCCATGGCCTATCGGCTGTCGGAAGACGGCAAGCACTCGGTGATCGTCATCGAGTTCGGCGGCACCGATATGGGGCCGCTGATCCAGATGCCGTCGGCGCTGTCGATCCCGCTCAATATGAGCCTTTACGACTGGGGTTTCGCGAGCGAGCCCGAGCCGCATCTCGGCGGCCGCGTGCTCGCCACGCCGCGCGGCAAGGTGCTCGGCGGTTCCTCCTCGATCAACGGCATGGTCTATGTGCGTGGACACGCGCATGACTTCGACCACTGGGCCGAACAGGGTGCTGCCGGCTGGGCCTTCGCCGACGTGCTCCCCTATTTCAAGCGCATGGAGGATTCCGACGGCGGCGAGGATGGCTGGCGGGGCAAAAGCGGACCGCTGCATGTGCAGCGCGGCACGCTGAAAAATCCGCTCTACGGCGCCTTCGTCGAGGCCGGCCGCCAAGCCGGTTTCGAGCTCACCGACGACTATAACGGCTCCAAGCAGGAAGGCTTCGGGCCGATGGAGCAGACCATTCTTGGCGGCCGCCGCTGGTCGGCGGCGAACGCCTATCTGAAGCCGGCTCTCAAACGCAGGAATGTGAGTCTGATCAAAGGCTTCGCCCGACGCGTGGTGATCGAGAATCAACGCGCGATCGGCGTCGAGATCGAAGCTAACAGACAGATTCAGGTCGTTAAGGCGCGGCGTGAGGTAATCGTCGCGGCATCGTCGGTCAATTCGCCGAAGATCCTGATGCTGTCCGGCATCGGCCCGGGCGCGCATCTCAAGGAAAACGGCATCCAGGTGATTGCCGACCGGCCGGGCGTCGGCGCAAATCTGCAGGATCATCTGGAACTCTACATCCAGCAGGAATCGACCAAGCCGATCACGCTGAACTCGGTGCTCAATCCTTTCTCCAAGGCATTGATCGGCGCGCAGTGGCTGTTCTTCAAGACCGGGCTTGGCGCCACCAACCATTTCGAGGCGGCGGCCTTCGTGCGCTCGCAAGCCGGTGTGGACTACCCGGACATCCAATACCACTTCATCCCGGCGGCGGTGCGCTATGACGGCAAGTCGGCGGCGAAGTCGCATGGCTTCCAGGCGCATGTCGGCCCGATGCGCTCGAAGTCGCGCGGGTCGGTGAGCCTGCGCTCGCCCGATCCGAAGACGAAGCCGGTGATCCGCTTCAACTACATGTCGCATCCCGACGACTGGAGCGAATTCCGCCACTGCATCCGGCTGACGCGCGAGATTTTTGGCCAGAGTGCCTTCGACGGCTTTCGCGGCAAGGAGATTTCGCCGGGCAGCCATGTGCAATCGGACGACGAGCTCGACGCCTTCATCCGCGACCATGCCGAGAGCGCCTATCATCCCTGCGGCACCTGCAGGATGGGCCGCGCCGACGATCTGACCGCCGTCGTCGATCCGGAATGCCGGGTGATCGGCGTCGAGGGGCTGCGCGTCGCCGACTCCTCGATTTTTCCGCGGGTGACAAACGGCAATCTCAACGCGCCATCGATCATGACCGGCGAAAAGGCCTCCGACCACATCCTCGGCCGCACGCCGCTGGCGCCATCCAACCAGGAACCGTGGATCAATCCACGCTGGCAGGTGGCGGACCGATAGGGCATTGTCGGGCAGACCGCCCGCTCGGCGAACAGACTTGGAGAAAGCCATGCGCGCCCAACCCACGGCATCGCATTACGTCAACGGCCGCTACATCGAGGACGAAGGCGGCGCGCCACTGCCCGTGATCTATCCGGCAACGGGCGAGACCATCGCCACGCTGCATTCAGCGACGCCCAACGTGCTGGAACTCGCCATCGAGGCCGCACGCGCCGCGCAGCCGGCCTGGGCGCGGCTGAAGCCGGTCGAACGCGGCCGCATCCTGCGCCGCGCAGCCGACATCCTGCGGGCGCGCAATGCCGATCTGGCCCGCATCGAGACGCTGGACACCGGCAAGGCGATCCAGGAGACGCTGGTGGCCGACGCTCCGTCGGCCGCCGACTGCCTGGAATATTTCGCCGGCGCGGTCGCCGCCTTCAACGGCGAGATGGTCGATCTCGGCGGACCCTTCGCCTACACGCGGCGCGAGCCGCTCGGCGTGTGCGTCGGCATCGGCGCCTGGAATTATCCGATCCAGATCGCCGGCTGGAAATCGGCGCCGGCTTTGGCCATGGGCAATGCCATGGTGTTCAAGCCGTCGGAAAACACCCCGCTTTCGGCGCTGGCGCTGGCCGAAATCTACTCGGAGGCTGGACTGCCGGACGGGCTGTTCAATGTCGTGCAGGGTTACGGCGATGTCGGCGCCGGCCTCGTCGATCATGATGTCGTGGCAAAGGTCTCGGTAACCGGCTCGGTGCCGACCGGCCGCAAGGTGCTGTCGCTTGCCGGCTCGAAGATGAAGCACGCGACGATGGAGCTCGGCGGCAAGTCGCCGCTGATCGTCTTCGACGACGCCGATCTCGAGAACGCCATCGGCGGCGCCATGCTCGGCAATTTTTACTCGACCGGGCAGATCTGCTCCAACGGCACACGCGTCTTCGTGCAGAGCGGCCTGCATGACCGCTTCGTCGAGCGGCTGGTCGAACGCACCAAGAAAATCCGCATCGGCGATCCGCTCGATCCCGAAACGCAGATGGGGCCGCTGGTCAACAGGGCGCAGCAGGACAAGGTCGTCTCCTATATCGAAGCCGGCAAGCAGGAAGGGGCCAGCCTCGCCTGCGGCGGCAACGTGCCGTCACTGCAGGGTTTCGAGGGCGGCTTCTTCATCGAGCCGACGGTGTTTTCAGGCGTCACCGACACCATGCGCATCGCGCGCGAGGAGATATTCGGGCCGGTGATGAGCGTGCTCAAATTCCACGGCGAGGACGAGGTGATCGAGCGCGCCAACGACACCGAATTCGGGCTGGCCGCCGGCGTGTTCACGCGCGACCTGCCGCGCGCGCATCGGGTGATCGCCGAGTTGCAGGCCGGCACTTGCTGGATCAACGCCTACAATCTGACGCCCGTGGAAATGCCGTTCGGCGGCGTCAAGCAGTCCGGCATAGGGCGGGAGAATTCGCTGGCCGCGCTGGCGCATTACTCGCAATTGAAGTCCGTCTATGTCGAGACGGGGGATGTAGTGGCCCCCTACTGAGCCTCTGCTGAAGGGCGCGATTTGCCGAGAGGCTGTTCTCCTTGCTGCCGGCTTGCCGTAGGTTTTCTGACGGGGCAATCGAGGAGGCGAAAATGGCGGGCGAAGCCAAGAACAACAAGGCGGCCACGCTGCCGCTGCTGCTTAGCTTCAATGGAGGCTATGTCGATACCGCGGGCTTCCTGGCGCTGCAGGGACTGTTCACGGCGCATGTCACCGGCAATTTCGTCACGCTCGGCGCTTCGCTGGCGCTTGGCACGTCAGGCGCCTTTGCAAAACTTCTGGCTTTGCCGGTCTTCTGCTTCATGGTTATCCTTAGCCGACTTCTATCGTATCCGTTACAAAGCCGGAAGCTGCCGGTCTTCCGGTCATTGTTGGCAATCAAACTGTTGCTGCTGACGGCAGGTGCGATCCTGGCAATCCGCCTTGGCCCGTTTCCCGACGGAAACAGCTGGGCCGCCATCGTCACCGGCATGGTGCTGGTTTCGGCCATGGCGGTGCAGAATGCCGCGCATCGCGTCCATCTTCCCAGTGCGCCGCCGTCGACGCTGATGACGGGCACCACGACCCAGATCATGCTCGACCTCGCCGATCTCATCCACGGCGCACTGCCCGAGAGCATGGCCGCGTCCCGATCGCGCCTGGCGCGAATGTCGGTCGCCGTGTTCGTCTTCGCGCTGGGATGTGGGACAGCCGCTTTGCTCTATTCACAAGTCGGAATGTGGTGTTTTGCGCTGCCGCCGATCGTTGCGATCGTGCCCCTTGTCATGCAGGAAAGCGCACCCGCCCCCGTGCCGTGACGTCAAGGTCCGAGCATGAGGCAAACGGCCTACGACTTATCGCTGGTGCCATCCAGATACTGCGTCAGCGCATAGACCAGATGGTAGAAGATACTGGCCGGCACGTCGGTCGCCAGTGAGCGGCCGCGTTCGTCGATGCGGTCGATCCACAAGCCCAGCGGCGCCGGGTCGATGTGCCAGCGGAACAGCCGGCCGACGCGCGCCTCGATCTCCGGCTTGAGATCCGGGCCGCCCGAACCGTCGAGCGCGATCGCCGCCTTCACCGCTTCGGCCTGCGGCCAGCTGCGCGAGACCGTGTCGAGCGGCAGGCCCTGGCGCGAGACGGCGCCATAGGCAAGGCCGGTGGCGCGATTGAGGCCGTTGGCGATCGCCGAGGCATAGAGTTTCCTGGCGAAGCCGCCGAGCTCCGTCTGGCCGCTGCGGGCGGCGAAATCGATGAGCAGCGAGGCCCATTCGAAATGATGGCCGGGCTCGGTCCAGGCGCCCTTGTCGCCGGCGGCGGGCTTCCAGCCGGCGTCGAAATATTCGCCCAACGTCCAGCTTTCCGTGTCGAAGAAATGGCTGCGGAAAAGATCGATGATGCGCGCGGCGCGGCGCAGATAGGCGCGGTCTCCGGTCGCCCGGTGCCAGGCAAGGAAGGCTTCGAGCAGATGCATGTGCGGGTTGGAGCGGCGCTCGCCCTCGCCATGGGAGGTTTCCAGAAAGCCGGTCATGCGGGCATCTTCCAGATGCGCGTCGAGGAAGGCGAACGTCTCCTCGCCGAGCCGCAACGCATCGGGATGGCCTGACATATGGGCGTGGGCGAGCGCCAGAAGCACGCAGGAATGGTCGTAGGCATCCTCGACCGGATCGGCGACCGAGCCGTCGATGTTGAGCGTGCGCACCCAGCCGCCTTTGTCGGTGCGGCCCTGACCCGCCATGAAGTCGATGCCGTGCGCAATCAGCGTGTCCGCCGGGCCGTCCCAGCCGCGCTCCTTGGCGACCGCGAAAGCATAGACCTGACGCGCCTGCGTGCGCATGCGCTTGGGTTTCATCAGCGGCGAGGCGTCGAAGCCCAGCGCCTCGTGGAAGCCGCCATGGCGCTCGTCGACGCCAATGGTAGACCATAGCGGCAGCGTCTCCTCGAACAGCCAGTGGCGCACGCGCCGGCGCCAGGCGCCGCTCTCGATGACGCGGTCATGCGCCGGCGTGAACCTGGTCTCGAGCCGACCGGATTTCTCCAACTGCTCGACGATCTTCTTGACGTGCTGGCTATGGCTGACCGGCGCGACGAAAGTGGCGTCGGCGGTGGAGACGATCGCCACGTCCTTCATGCCGATGGCCGACAGCAGGCGACCCTCGCTGCGGATATAGGAATTCTCGCAATCTATAGCGACGACGTCTCCGACGATGACGTTGCCCTGCCCATCGGACGGGCCGACATCGAGCAGCGACTGCCATGAACCGAGATCGTTCCAGCGGAAGCCGGCCGGCACCATGGCGATGTCTTTCGCGCGTTCCATGATGGCGTAGTCGATCGAGGTCGACGGAATCGCGGAATAGAGTTCCAGCGGCATGTAGAGGCCGGACAGATCGCTGGTCGCAGCCTTGTAGGCGGCCTCCGTCGCCTTCCAGATTTTCGGCTCATGGGCCGCGAAGGCGTCGCGCATGGCGCCGGCGCGGAACAGGAAGATGCCGGTGTTCCAGTAGAAGCTGCCAGCGTCCAGATAGGCCTGCGCGGTGGCGAGATCGGGCTTTTCGACGAAGCGCGAGACGTCGAAGACGCCGTCCTTGCCGGCCCCGACCTCGATATAGCCATAGCCGGTCTCGGGCTGTGTCGGTTTCAGGCCGAACACAACGAGCCGGCCGGCATTTGCCGCGCCCGCGCCCGCCTCGATGCTTTGCCAGAACTGACGAGGCGTCGATATTTCGTGGTCGGACGGCACCACCAGCACCAGCTCGTCGCCATATTCGGAGAGCGTGCGCAGGCAGGCCAGCACAACGGCGGCGGCCGTGTTGCGGCCCGTCGGCTCGAACAGCGGTCCGCCGCCGGCCAGATCGAGACCGGCAAGGTCGGCATGGACGCGGTCGGCGTGACGCTCCGCGGCGATCAGGAAAATCGGCGTCTCGCCTTGCGGGCGCGCCGCCAGCCGGCGCAAGGTCTTGGCCAGCATCGAGCCGTCGCCCGAGAAGTCGTGGAACTGCTTGGGATTGTCCTCGCGCGACAGCGGCCACAGCCGCGAGCCGATGCCACCGCTCATGACGAAACTGACGATGCGCTGGCTCATGAACGACCCTGTCAAGTCTGGCTCCGATGGGGCCGGACTTACGACAAAAGCCTTTAAGCCCACCTTTACCCCACAGCCAATCCTATGCCATTCGGGCAAGCTTCGCGAAAGAAAGGAAATGCGACGGAAGGACTGCCATTGCCGCTTGCAGGATCGGAAAGCGGCAGCTATAAGCCCGCGGTCTGGTCACGGAGTGTAGCGCAGTCTGGTAGCGCACCTCGTTCGGGACGAGGGGGTCGCAGGTTCAAATCCTGCCACTCCGACCAGAAAAAACAAGCACTTGGCTTTTCCCGAAATTGCTACCCGCCTGAAATCAGGACTGGCGTCAATCGTCGCCATAGCTCTCCGGCAGATGACGCTGTAGTTCCATTGCGTCGTGGAGAACGCGGCCAATTCCGATGACCTGGAGCGTCATGCGATAGAGCAGGAAATGGCGCGGTCGTAGCACAATGCCATGTTCGGTCCGCGCGCGGTCCCGACTATGGCGCAGGTGGTAGCTGCGGATCTTGTTTCCCAGCTCCGCGCGGGCGATGCTGCCGGCCCGTTGGGGATCGGCGACAATGTCGCGCAGGGCGGTCATCAGCAGCCGTTGGTAGCGAATACGCGCAATCTCGCCGAAATTGACTTCCGTGTAGGCGAGTATTTGAACGATGTCTTCCTTCGCGGCCGCGGAAAGCCGGTATAGGACCATGGCCTTACAAGCCGGTTTTTTTCGCGCGTAAGCTTGCCTGTTGCCCCAGGCCATCCATAAATTTTTCGACACCGTCTTCAGTAACATCCTCGAAACGGCCTTGTTCGATGTCATGGAAGCCGATGTTGGCGGCCTCCCTGAGCGCAGCGAGCTTTGCCTTCTCCCTCGCCTCGCGTTGCTCGACCAGCCGCAAGCCGTCACGCAACACCTCGCTCGCGTTCTGATAACGCCCGGTTTTCACCAACCGGTCGATCACCTCTTCGAGGTGTTCCGTCAGGACAACATTGCGTGTCGGCATCGCGATATCAGCTCCAATTCAACAGGCACGATACAGGCACATGGCATATTATGCCAATAGTTGTTGCGGTCAGCGCCGTCGAAGGATGGCCTGACCTTCGAAACAGAATCGCGCGGCAACGCTCGACAACAGTTTCTCAGTTTGGCCTAATGGCGACCCGCTATGCTTTCGAGATGCGCGGGAACTGTAAGACGGCGAACCAGGGTTGAGAGTATGAAGTTCACGCCGACGGCCATTGCACCGACACTCGTGTTCCTCCTGTTCGCGGCCGGCTGTTCATCGACCACGGCGTCGATCAGCCCGGCGAAATACGACAAAATGAACTGCCCCGAACTCAATAATGCAGTCGGCGACACCGCCACCGATATTTCACGGACCGCAATAGCCCGCGGCAAGGTCGCCAACACGAGCGTGCCGACGTGGCTGCTCGGCGGCGAGCGCGTGAAGACAGTGGTGGCCAATCGCGAAACCGCCCGGATCGACAGGCTGCAGCAACAGCAGCAGGCGATCGTCGCCGCGCGGAGGCAGAGGTGCCCATCCTCGCAGTGAGGCGAGCGAGGCCAAACTGCCGGCTTCAAGCGCTCATGCGGAACTTTGTCGAATCGATCGCCGCGTTCATCAGCGTCTGGGTGTAGGCTTCGCGCGGATTGTCGAAGATCTCTTGCGTCGGGCCCTCCTCGACGATCTTTCCCTGCTTCATGACGATGATGTAGTCGGCCATGGCACGCACCACCGCGAGGTCGTGGCTGATGAAGAGGTAGGACAGCTCGTGATCGGCCTGCAGCTTGCGCAACAGCTCGACGATCTGCTTCTGCACGGAGCGGTCGAGCGCCGAGGTCGGTTCGTCCAGCACCACCACTTTCGGCTTCAGGATCATGGCGCGGGCAATGGCGATGCGCTGGCGCTGGCCGCCGGAGAATTCGTGCGGGTAGCGGTTGCGCGCGTTGGGATCGAGGCCGACCTCGCGCAGCGCCTCGACGGCGCGCTGGTCGCGCTGCTTGCCCGTGAGCGAGGGCTCGTGCACCAAAAGGCCCTCGGTAACGATCTGACCGACGGTCATGCGCGGCGACAGCGAACCGAACGGATCCTGGAAGACGAGCTGCAATTCGCGCCTGAGCGGCCGCATCGCCTGGCGGTCGGCCTCGGAAATATCGCGGTCGCCGAAGCGGATGACGCCGTCGCTGGGCAAGAGTCTGAGCAGCGCGCGGCCGAGCGTCGACTTGCCGGAACCGGACTCGCCGACGATGCCGATCGTCTGGTTGCGCTTCAGCCGGACCGAGATCCTGTCCACCGCGCGCAGCATCAGCGGCTCGCCGCCGAAGAAGCCGCCTCCGATCTTGAACACCACCTCGACGTTGCGGCCTTCGAGCAGCACCGGCGAATTGGCCGGCGGCGCCGCCTTGGTGCCGGTCGGCTCGGCCGCGAGCAGCATCTTGGTGTAGGCATGCTGCGGGTTGGCAAAAAGCGCTTCCGCCGCGCCCTCCTCCACCACCTCGCCCTGGCGCATGACATAGACGCGGTCGGCGAATCGCCGCACGATGCCGAGGTCGTGCGTGATGAAGACGATGGCCATGCCGAGCTTGCGCTGCAGCTCGGCAAGCAGCGTCAGGATCTGCGCCTGGATGGTGACGTCGAGCGCCGTCGTCGGCTCGTCGGCGATCAGGATGTCGGGGTCGTTGGCCAGAGCCATGGCGATCATGACGCGTTGGCGCTGGCCACCCGACATCTCGTGCGGATAGGATTTCATCCGCCGTTCGGGATCGGGGATGTGCACCAGCCGCAAAAGCTTCAGCGCTTCCTCCCGTGCGGGCGCGGCGGCAAGCCCGCGATGCCGGCGGATCGGCTCGATCAGCTGGTTGCCGATGGTGTAGAGCGGGTCGAGCGAGGTCATCGGCTCCTGGAAGATCATGCTGATCTTGCGGCCGCGCACCTGGTTCAGCTCGCTCTTCGACATGGCCAGAAGGTTCCGGCCGCGATAATCGACATGGCCCGTCGCCTCGCCATTGGAGGAAAGCAGGCTCATCGCCGCCATCATCGTCTGGCTCTTGCCGGAGCCGGATTCGCCGACGACGGCGACCGTCTCGCCGGCATTGACCTTGATGTTGATGCCCTTGACCGCCTCGACCGTGCCGTCGAGGGTCTGGAAGCGGACGCGCAAGTCCTTGACGCTGAGGATCGTTTCGGTGGCCATGTCAACGGTCCTTTGGGTCAAGGGCGTCGCGCAGGCCGTCGCCAACGAAATTCAGCGCGAACAGCGTCGAGACGAGGAAGAAGGCTGGGAACAGCAGCAGCCAGTTGGCGTAGCCGATGTTCTTGGCGCCGACCGAGATCAGCACGCCCCAGCTGGTCATCGGCTCCTGCACGCCGAGACCGAGGAAGGAGAGGAAGCTCTCCAGGATGATGACCTGCGGCACCAGCAGCGTCATGTAGATGACCACCGGCCCGAGCAGGTTTGGGATGACATGGCGCAGCAGAATGCCGCGCTGGCCGACGCCCATGGCTTCCGCCGCCTGGACATATTCCTGCCTGCGGATCGACAGCGCCTGGCCGCGCACGATGCGGGCCATGTCGAGCCACAGCACGGCGCCCACCGCGAGAAACATCAGCACGAAGTTGCGGCCGAAAAACACGACCAGCATGATGACGAAAAAGATGAAGGGCAGCGAATAGAGCACGTCGACGATGCGCATCATCACCTCGTCGACCCGGCCGCCGGCAAAGCCCGCGGTCGCGCCATAGATGACGCCGATGACGCCGGCGACAACGCCGGCGAGCAGGCCGATGGCCAAGGATATACGCCCGGCCATCAGCGTTCGCGAGAGCAGGTCGCGGCCGGTGTTGTCGGTGCCGAAGAAGAAATATTGCTGCTTCACGGCCGAGCTCATCGTCACTTCGAGACCGTCGGGCGACTTGTTCTCGATCCTGGTGTCGTCGAAGGCATCGGAGCGGTCGAGATAGCGGATGTTGCGGTCGTCGATCGGCTTGGTCGAGGTGACGGTTACGACGACGCGATTGCCGTCCTGGTGCCATTCCTTGATGTCGGCGCGCATGCGCTTGATGGCGTCGCCCAGCGCACCCTGGATCATGTCGGGTTTCGGATAGGCCGAAAGGCTCGGCGGCATGCGCACATAGTCGCCATAGATGGTGGTGTATGCATGCGGCACGATCCACGGACCGCAAATGCTGATGACGGCGATGAAGGCCAGGTAATAGAGGCTGAGCATCGCGGCGCGGTTGCGCTTGAGCCGCGCCCAGGCATTGCCCCAGAGCGAGCGGCCGACGATCGGCTCGGGTACGGCGACGGCGAGGTCAGTCATAGCGCACCCTCGGGTCGACGACCGCATAGAGCAGGTCGACGATCAGGTTGAAGACGATGGTGAAGAGCGCGATCACCACCACGGTTCCCATGACCAGCGTGTAGTCGCGGTTGAGGGCTGCATCGACGAAGTAGCGGCCGACCCCTGGGATGGAGAAGATCGTCTCGACGATGATCGAACCGGTCAACAGCGCGGCCGCCGCCGGGCCGGTGAAGGAGACGATCGGCAGCACGGCGCCGCGCAGCGCGTGCTTGACCACCACCGACCAGTCGGACAGGCCGAGCGCGCGCGCGGTGCGGATATGGTGCGAACGCAGGCTCTCGATCATGGAGCCGCGCATCAGGCGGGCGACGATGGCGATCTGCGGCAAGGCCAGCGTCAGCACCGGACCGACCTTGTTGATCAAGGCGCCGTCGCCCCAGCCGCCGATCGGCAAGAGCTTCCAGGACAGCCCGAAGACGAGCTGGATCACTGGGGCGATGACGAAGGTCGGGATGGTGCTGCCGGCGGTGGCCAAGGCGATCACCGAATAATCGCCTATTTTGTTCTGGTTGAGCGCGGCGATGGTCCCCAGGATGGAGCCCAGCAGCAGCGCCAGCACCAGCGCCGAGGTGCCGATCTGGATGGAGATCGGCAGGCCCTTGGCGAAGAGCTCGGTGACGGTGAAATCCGGCAGGTTGTAGCTCGGGCCGAAACTGCCGCGCAAAAGATTGCCGAGATAGTGAACATATTGCAGCCAGAGCGGATCGTTGAGGCCGAACTGGGCTTCGAGATTGGCCCTGATTTCAGGGCTCAGGCCCCGCTCCTGGTTGAACGGACCGCCAGGGGCGACGCGGATCAGGAAAAACGCCACCGTCACGATGACGAACAGCGTGGGGATGGCGGTCAACAGCCGCCGGAAGACATAACGCAGCATCGGCGCCCCGCTTCAGCCAGGGCGACAGCTCTCCAGACGAGACCGTGGCGCGCTGGCATCTCTGATCTTCGCACCGGCATGCCCGAAAATCCAATCCGACTTTCGGCCCGGCACGACGACAGACCGAGGCCGCCGCTCCCAAAAAGAGAGCGGCGGCACGGCCAAGGTTTCTTGTCAGTCCTTGGAGATGAAGCGGGACGGATGAATGTCCATGACATTGTCGTCGAAGCCATGCAGCTTCGACGAAACGATGTCGTGGTAGCTGTAGTAGAGAAGCGGGATCTCGCCGACATCGTCGACGAGGATGCGCTCGGCTGCGGCGAGGTCCTTCATGCGCTCCTCAGGTTTGCCGCCGGCGGCGGCCGCCTTGTCCATGGCGGCTTCATAGGCAGGGCTGTTGTAGTTCGAGTAGTTGTTGCCGCTTGCCTTGCGCGAGATGCCGAGGAAGGTCTCCGGATCCTTGTAGTCGGCGATCCAGGCGGCGCGGGCGACGTCGTAATTGCCCTTCTGCTCGAGGAAGCCGTAGTGGGTCTTGGTGTCGGTGTTGAGCAGCGTCACCTCGACGCCGAGCGGCTTCAGCTGCTCCTGGATGGCGACCGCCGTGTTCTTATGGTTCTCCGAGGTGTTGTAGCGGATCTCCATCTTCAACGGATGCTCGGGTGTATAGCCTAGTTTTTCCAGGATCTTCTTGGCCTCGTCCTCGCGGTCGATCTGCGGCATGTCGGCGTATTTGGCCAGTGCCGGCGTGTAGCCCTCGATGCCCGGAGGCACCATCGAATATCCGGGCAGCATCGAGTTCTGCCAGACCTTCTCGGCGAGGAAGTCGCGGTCGATCGCCATCGAGATTGCGTTGCGCAACTCGACATTGTCCCACGGCGCCTTGTCTGTCTTGATCGCGTAATAATAAGTGCCGAGATATGGCCCGACACGGACCTGGTCACCGAATTTGGTCTTGAGATCGGCGAGTTGTTCAGTTGGCAGGTCGCCATAGCTGTCGAGTTCACCGGCCTCGAAACGCTTCATCGCCGACGAGCGATCCTCGGTCGGGATGTAGTTGACCACGTCGAGCTTGACGCTCGCGGCGTCCCAGAACTTCGGGTTCTTGACCAATTTCATATGGTCGTTGGGAACCCACTCCGCCAGCGTATAGGCGCCGTTGGAGACCAGCTTGCCCGGCTTGATCCATTCGGCACCGAGCTTGTCGATGGAACCCTTGTTGACCGGATAGGTCGCCTGGTGGGTCAGCATCTCCAGGAAGTAGGGTGTCGGAGCCTTCAGCGTGACTTCAAGCGTGTTGGCGTCGATCGCCTTCACGCCCATATCCTCGGCCTTGCCTTTTTTGGTGTTGAAGTCCTCCGCGCCCTTCACCGGATAGAGCATCGAGGCGTATTCCGCAGCGGTGGCCGGATCTTCCAGTCGCCGGAACGAATAGACAAAGTCGTCCGCCGTCACCGGGGTGCCGTCCGACCAGAGGCCGTCCTTGCGCAGCTTGAAGGTGTATACGGTGCCGTCATCCGATACCGTCCAACTTTCGGCGGCGCCCGGAATGAGGTTCGTCTTCTGGTCATGCATGGCGAGGCCCTGGAACAGGTCGCGTATGATATCGGCTTCATAGACTGTCGATGTCTTGTGCGGATCGACCGTCTCCGCCTCGGCGGCGGCGCCGCGGTTGTAGACGGTCTCGGCGAAGGCCGGGATGTACAAGGTGCCGGCGGCCAAGGCCAATGTGGTGGCGAACACCGTCGCCTTCAGCATGTTTTTCAGCATGAAGTTTCTCCCAGTCGGCGCAGCCCCTCAGCCACGCCTTTTTAAGTTTTGACACCCGGAACCGTCGAAACGGCCCCGTTTCAGGCGTGCCGCCGGTCCCTTCCGGCGGCTGGTGGCAGGAGACTAGACAGAGCGAAATCTTATTTCAACCACTGCCTGCTTGACGCAAAGTGAGCGCCATCACGCTAAAACAGCGAGGCCTAAAGCTTAGAGCTTGCCTTCAACTTGGCACACCTGCCGGTTGTTCGATGTGTTTTCTGTTTTTGCAGGCAGGTGTTGGCATTCTCCGCAACATGCTGAAAAACCGAAAGTTCCCTGTTTCTTGGTCTCGTTTCCGGGCGGACGCCTCGGGCACGTCGGCAATCGAATTCGCCATGCTTGCGCCCATCTTCATCCTGCTTCTGCTCGGCATGGTTGCATATGGAATCTATTTCGGTGCCAGCCACTCCGTGCAGCAGATCGCCGCCGATGCGGCGCGAACGGCCATTGCAGGTCTCAACCAGACCGAGCGGCAGGCACTGGTCACCGATTTCATCGCCCACGACGTCGCGGGCTACCCCTTCGTCGATCCCAACAAGCTGACCGTCAACGCGCAGGACAGCGTCGCCGATGGCAGCCAGTTCGTCGTCTCGGTCAGCTACGATGCGCGCAACCTGCCGATCTGGAACCTGTTCCGGACGCTGCCGTTGCCGGGCACGACGATCCAGAGTCAATCGACGATCCGCGTCGGAGGGATATGATGCGGGCCAAGGGGGGATTGACTGCGGCGACGCGTAGGCTGCTCGCCGACCGGAGCGCGAATTTCGCCGTGATGACGGCGCTATGCACGCCGGTGGCGCTGGCGCTGACCGCCTTCGCGATCGACGAAGGCTCGCTCTACAACGAGCGCCGGGCCGCGCAGTCGATCGTCGACCTTGCCGCCATCACCGCGGCTTCGAACATCACCAATGCCCAGCAGGCGGTGCTGACGACGCTCGCCGACAACGGCATCACCTCGGTCGCCGTGCAGCAACAAGGCACCACCGTGGCGCCAACCGCGAGCAAGGCGGTCGTCCAGATCGTGGCGGGGCGCTACACAGGCGTCAGCACCATTGCCGCCGGCAGCCGGTTCGAGGCGGGCAAGCTGCCCTACAATGCCGTGCAGGTGTCGCTGAAGAAGCAGGGCACGCTCTATTTCGCCGGCTCGATCATGTCGCCGCCTACTCTTGGCACGACCGCTATCGCCAGCGCGCAGCCGCAAGCGGCTTTTTCGGTCGGCTCGCGGCTTGCCAGCCTCAATGGCGGCATTCTCAACGCGCTTCTCGGCGGCCTCCTCGGCGGCAACGGCATCTCGCTCAGCGTGATGGATTACAATTCGCTGATCTCAGCTGATGTCGACGTTCTTTCGTTCACCGATGCGCTGGCGACGCAATTGCACCTGACCGGCGTGAGTTATTCCGACGTGCTTGCCTCCAAAGCAACGATCGGCCAGATCGCCACCGCCATGGCCAACGTGCCGGGGCTGGACCGCACGGCCAAGATCGCCCTGCAGACCATGGCTTCCAACGCCCCCAACACCGTCAAGATTCCGCTCAGCACCCTCATCGATCTCGGATCCGTCGGTGATCTCGGTATCGGGCAAAAGCCGGCCGGGCTCAACGTGACAGCCAGCGCGCTCAGCATGCTCACCACGGCAGCCGCTCTGGCCAACGGCACGAACCCGGTCGCGGTCAATCTCGGCACCAGCATACCGGGGCTGGCATCGACGACGCTGGCGATCGCCATCGGCGAGCCGATGCAGAACTCGGCCTGGCTGGCGGTGGGAGAAGCCGGCACCGTGGTGCGCACGGCGCAGACGCGCATCAAGCTCAACGCCGACGTCACCGTCGGCAATTCCAATCTCGGCGGCGGCACCAGTCTTGTCGCCGTCCACCTGCCGCTCAATGTCGAAGTGGCCTATGCCGAAGCGAGGCTGACCGATATCAGCTGCCCGACCGGTCCCTCCAGCATCAAGGTTTCGATCGCCGCGCAGCCGGGCGTGGTCTCAGCCCATCTCGCCAACAGCAGCGCAAGCGGCTTCGCGGATTTCACCAAGCCGCAGTCATTCTCCGACGCCGATATCGCGGACCTGAAGCCGTTGCTCATCCCGGTGCTGCAGGTGACAGGCTCGTCGGCCTTCTCGGTCACCAACATGACGCCGACCACCCTGACCTACAACGCCACCGACATCGCCAACAAGGCGATCAAGACGGTGTCGACGAAGAACCTGACGCAATCGCTAACGACATCGCTGGTCGACAACCTGTCGCTTTCGGTCAATGCGCTGGGGCTAGGCCTCGAGGTGACCGCCCTGCTCGGCACGGTGAAGCCGGCGGTGACGACGCTGCTCAACGGCGTGACCGCGCCGGTCGACAGCTTGGTCTACAACGTTCTTGGAGCGCTTGGCGTCCGTGTCGGCGAGGCCGACGTCCGGGTGACAGGCGCGACGTGCGGACGCTCGGTGCTGGTTCAGTAAGCTGCCGTCAGCCGATCCTGCCGACGAAACTGCCCAGAGGCGGCAGTGCCAGCACTCTTTCCTCGACAACACCGGTAAGAACGCCGGCGGCGTCGACGTCAAATGTCGCTATCTCGGCCTCGCCGATCTCCGTGGGCAGCGCCCAGCCTGTTGCCTCGGCCGAGAAATTGAAAACGCAAAGCAGCCTTTCGTCGTCGCGCTCGCGGAGGAAAGCGAGCACATCGCCATCGGCATCAAGAAAGCGGATCGCGCCTTGGATCAGTGCCGGATGGCTCTTGCGCAAGGCAAGGATCGACCGATAGGCGGCAAGCACCGACCGCTCCTCGCCATCCTGGACGTCGACCGCCCGGGCGCGGTGCGCCTGCGGCACCGGCAGCCAGGGCTTGGCCGTCGAAAAACCGGCATTCTCGGCCTCCGCCTGCCACACCATCGGCGTGCGGCAGCCGTCCCTGCCCTTCACGCCCGGCCAGAAACGAATGCCGACCGGATCGCGCAGATCCTCATAGGCTAGCTCGGCTTCCTCCAGCCCCAGTTCCTCGCCCTGATAGAGGCAGATCGACCCGCGCAGGCATGACAGCAGCGCGATCGAGAACTTGGCCACCGCGTCCGGGCTCTGGCCGGGCCGCGTCCAGCGGCTGACATGGCGCACCACATCATGGTTGGAAAAGGCCCAGCAGACCCAGCCGGCCGGGGCGGTCGTCTCGAACGCCTCCACGCAGCCGCGCACATGGGCGGCGGAAAATTGCGGGCTAAGCAGGTCGAACGTGTAGCACATCTGCAGTTTGTCGCCGCCGGATACATAGGCGGCGAGCGTCTGCAAGGAACGCTCCTCGTCACCCACCTCGCCGACCGCGGCACGATCGGGATACTCGTCGAGCAGCGCGCGGAAGCGTTTCAAGAAGTCGAGGTTCTCAGGCCGCGTCTTATCGAAGAGATGCTCCTGGAAGGCATAGGTGCTGGTCGAACCGTTGGTGCCGGCGACGCTTGACGCCAAAGGCGGGTTGTCGCGCAGCCAGCGGTCATGGACATAGTAGTTGACCGTATCCAGCCGGAAGCCATCGACGCCGCGCTCCAGCCAGAAGCGCACGGTGTCGAGCAGCGCGTCCTGAACGTCAGGATTGTGGAAGTTCAGATCCGGCTGCGCGGCCAGGAAATTGTGCATGTAATATTGCCGGCGGGTGGCGTCCCATTCCCAGGACGGGCCACCGAAGACGGACAGCCAGTTGTTGGGGGCGTTGCCGTCCGGCCTGGCGTCGGCCCAGACATACCAGTCCGCCTTGGCATTGTCGCGGCTGGCCCGGCTTTCGGCGAACCATTCGTGCTTGTCGGACGAATGCGAGATCACCTGGTCGATGATGAGCTTCATGCCGAGCCGATGCGCCTCGGCGACCAGCGCGTCGAAATCCTCCAGCGTGCCGAAGATCGGATCGACATCGCGGTAATCGGACACGTCATAGCCCATGTCGGCCATCGGCGACTTGAAGAAGGGCGACAGCCAGACGGCATCGACGCCGAGCGACGCGATATGGGCGAGCCGCGCGGTGATACCCTTCAAATCACCGCTGCCGTCGCCGCTCGTATCCTGGAAGGAACGCGGATAGACTTGGTAGATGACGCAGCCGCGCCACCATTCGGCGCCTTGCTCTGGATTGTCGCCAGCCATTACGACCCCTTCTTGCTCCGCGATTTAGCGGCTCGCCGCTCGATCATGAAACCGACGCTGCGACCGGGCAACGGCCGCGCCAGATCGACCGGCTGCGTCTCGATTGCCGGGCGCCATTCAAATCCGTCCCGCGCGGGCAGGCTGAAGACACATTGGCGGCGGTCGCCGTTGATCACCACTGCCAGGCGCCCGCCCTCGGCATCGCCGAGCAGCATGACGAGGCGATGTCGGCCGGGATCGTTCCAGTCCGTATCGCCGAGCGGCGCGCCGGTCTCGGTCAGCCAGGCCACGTCGGGGATTTCCGATCCGTCGGCAGGCTCGCCGCTCAGGAAGCGCGTATCCGGCAACGCAGGAAAGGCCCGGCGCAACGTGGCCAGCGACGATGCATATTGCTCCAGCGCCCGGTCGCGGCCAGCCCAGTCGAGCCAGGTGATGGCATTGTCCTGCGCATAGGCGTTGTTGTTGCCTTTCTGCGTGCGGCCGAACTCGTCGCCGGCGGTCAGCATGATGGTGCCGCGCGAGGCAAAGAGCGTGGCGAGCAGCGCGCGCTGGTCGTTGAAGCGGGCCATGGCGATCGCCTCGTCGTCCGTCTCGCCCTCGGCGCCGTTGTTCCAAGACAAATTGTCGTTGTGGCCGTCGCGATTCTGCTCGCCGTTGGCCTCGTTGTGCTTGCGCTCGTAGGCGACGATGTCGGTCAGCGTCATGCCGTCATGCGCGGCGATGAAATTAACGCTGCGGCTCGCCGGTTGGCCGTCCCTGCCGAAGATATCGGAAGAGCCGGCAAGCCGGGTGGCCAAGGCGCCGATCGCGTCGGTATCGCCGCGCCAGAAGCGCCTGACGTCGTCGCGGTAGCGGTCGTTCCATTCCAGATATGGCGGACGGAAACTGCCGAGCTGGTAACCGTTCGGACCGATATCCCAGGGCTCGGCGATCAGCACGCGATCGGCGAGCACAGGATCGCCGGCGATGGCCTGAAGCAGCGGTGCCTCGGGATCGAAGGCGCCGTCGACGCGACCGAGCACTGGCGCCAGATCGAAGCGAAAGCCGTCAACGCCGGCGGAGCGGACGAAGTGGCGGAGCGTGTCGAGCACCATCTCGCGCACCACAGGATGGTCGCAGGCGACGGTGTTGCCGGTGCCGGTGTCGTTGACCAGCCTGCCGTCCGACTGATGCCGGTAGTAGCCTATCGCATCCAGTCCGCGCAGCGACAGCGTCGGCCCGAGCCGGTCGCTTTCGCCGGTGTGGTTGAAGACGAGGTCGAGGATGGTGCCGATGCCCGCCTTGCGCAACGCGGCGACGGTATCGCGCAATTCCTCGAGGCCACCGGGCGCGAGATGCGGATCGAGAGCCATGAACGTGACGGGATTATAGCCCCAGGCATTGCTGAGGCCCAATGGCGGCAGGTGCCGCTCGTCGATCGACGCGCTGACCGGCATCAGTTCGACGGCCGAGACGCCGAGACGCTGCAGGTGCTCGATGACAGCCGGATTGGCGAGCGCCGCAATGGTGCCGCGCTGCGCTTCCGGAACCTCCGGATGCAGCCTGGTGAAGGAGCGGACGTTGAGCTCGTAGATCAGCCCGCCGGCCTGGAAGAGCGGCGGTTTGGCCGGTTCCGGCTTGGGCAGCGGACGCGCAATCGCCTTCGGCATCAGCGAGGACGTGTCGGCGCCTTCATTGCGTTTGGCGGCAAGCCGCCAATGATATTGATATGGACGGTCCAACTCGACGGCGTAGGGGTCGGTGAGAAGCTTGTTCGGGTCGAACCAAAGGCCGCGCTCCGGCGCATAGTCGCCATCGGCGCGAAAGCCGTAATGCGTGCCCTCGCCAAGGCCGGGGACGAGGAGCGCGTGCACGCCCTCGCCTTCCGGATTGAGCTCCAGCCGGTCGAGTTCGCGCGCGCCGGTGTCGTCGAAGATCGAGACCCAGAGACGCCGCGCCGATGAGGACCAGACGGCGAAGCGGATGCCTTCGGGGGTGATGGTGGCGCCAAGCTGGGTCATGCGAGCGCCTCCCCTTCTCTCCTTGTGGGAGAAGGTGGATCGGCGCGCAGCGCCGAGACGGAGGAGGGATGTTGGAAGAAATGAGGCGTCGGCGGTGCCACCGCCGGTTTGCGCCAAGCTGGAGCACCCCTCATCCGTCGCCTTCGGCGACACCTTCTCTCACAAGGGCAGAAGGGGGAGCCGCGCCGCGCCGCCACCCTCAAGTAATCACGCTCGGCTTGTTGCGGCCGGTGTGGCTCTTGATGCCGGCGATGTCGTCGGCGGCGGCGATGAGATCGGCGAGCGCTTCCTGGGTGTCGAGATCGTGCCTGGCCTTGTCCGGCTCGTAGCGCTCGATATAGACGCGCAGCGTCGCCCCTGACGTGCCGGTGCCGGAGAGGCGCAGGACAACACGCGAGCCGCCCTCGAACAGGATTCGTATGCCCTGATGCTCGCTCACGGAGCCGTCGACCGGATCGTGATAGGCAAAATCGTCGGCCTTGGCGATCTTGAGGCCGCGCACCCCGGTGCCGGCGAGCGAACCAAGCTTGGCGCGCAGTTCGTCGACCAGCGCGTTGGCGCGGTCGCTGTCGACCTCCTCGTAGTCGTGGCGCGAATAGTAATTGCGGCCGTACGTCGCCCAGTGCTCGGTGACGATCTGCTTGCAGCTCTCGCCGCGCGCGGCCAGGATGTTGAGCCACAAAAGCACGGCCCACAGACCGTCCTTCTCGCGCACGTGGTTGGAGCCGGTGCCGGCGCTCTCCTCGCCGCAGATGGTCGCCATGCCGGCGTCGAGCAGATTGCCGAAGAACTTCCAGCCGGTCGGCGTCTCGTACATGCCGATGCCGAGCTTTTCGGCGACGCGGTCGGCCGCGCCGCTGGTCGGCATGGAGCGGGCGATGCCTCTCAGGCCGTCCTTGTAGCCCGGCGCCAGTTTGGCATTGGCGGCAAGCATCGCCACCGAGTCCGACGGCGTGACGAAGATGCCTCTGCCGATGATCAGGTTGCGGTCGCCGTCGCCGTCCGAAGCCGCGCCGAAATCCGGCGCGTCCGGCCCCATCATCTCGTCATAGAGGTGCTTTGCATGCACCAGATTCGGATCGGGGTGATGGCCGCCGAAGTCGGGAAGCGGCTTGAAGTTGCGGCAGGTGCCGTCGGGCGCGCCGAGCCGGCGTTCGAGGATCTCCTTGGCATAGGGACCGGTCACCGCGTGCATGGCGTCGAAACGCATGCGGAAGCCCGACTTGAAGAGCTTCTTCAGCGCATCGAAGTCGAACAGGCTTTCCATCAATTCGGCATAGTCCTTGACCGGATCGAATATCTCGACCGTCATGTCGCCCGCCTTGACGGTGCCGATGGTGTCGATGTCGATGGCGCCTATATCGGCGATCTTGAAGCTCTTGATCTCCTTCGACTTGGCAAAGATCGCGTCGGTGATCTTTTCCGGCGCCGGGCCGCCATTGCCGGCATTGTACTTGATGCCGAAATCCTCGTGCGGACCGCCGGGATTGTGGCTGGCCGACAGGATGATGCCGCCGAAGGTCTTGTATTTGCGGATGATGTTGGAGGCGGCGGGCGTCGACAGAATCCCGCCCTGCCCGACCATCACCTTGCCGAAGCCGTTGCCGGCGGCGATCGCGATGGCCTTCTGGATGACCTCGCGGTTGTAGAAGCGGCCGTCGCCGCCGATCACCAGCGTCTTGCCTTCGAATCCGTCCAGCGCATCGAAGATCGACTGGATGAAGTTCTCGGCATAGTGCTCCTGCTGGAAGACGGGCACCTTCTTGCGCAGGCCGGAGGTGCCCGGCTTCTGGTCGGTATAGGGTTTGGTGGGGACGGTTTTGATCATGCCTCAGGCAGCCCTTTTCGAAAGCAGCAAGCGATAGAGTTCGACGTATTTTTCGGCGCTCTTGTCCCAGGAGACATCGGCCTTCATGCCCTGGCGCTGGATCGAGGCCCAAGTCGCCGGCCGGGCATGCTGCTCGACCAGCCGCTGGATGGCATGCAGCATCGCGCCGCCATTGTTGGGCGCGAACTGGAAGCCGGTGGCGACGCCTGCCGACAACGCTGCTTCATTGGCGTCGATGATGGTGTCGGCCAAACCGCCGGTACGGGCGACGACCGGCACGCAGCCATAGCGCAGGCCATAGAGCTGGGTCAGGCCGCAGGGCTCGAAGCGGGACGGAATGATGATGGCATCGCAGCCGCCCTGCATGACGTGCGAAAGACCTTCATCGTAACCGACGACGACACCGACGCGGCCGCGATGACGGGCGGCGGCGGCAAGCAGCGTGCCTTCGAGACCGGCGTCACCCGAGCCCAGTATGGCGAGGCGCGCGCCGGCGGCGACGATGCCGTCGACGACCGCGGCCAGGATGTCCATGCCCTTCTGCCACGTCAGCCGGCTGACGACGCAGACGATCGGGCTGCCGTCCGCCTCCAGGTTGAAGCGCTCTTCGACCGCCTTGCGGTTCTTGGCCCGCGCGACAAGCGTCTCGGCCGAATAATTGGCCACCAGATGCTTGTCGGTCTCGGGATTCCAGATGTCGACGTCGATGCCGTTGACGATGCCGTAGAGATCGGTGGCGCGCATGTTGATCAGCCCGTCGAGGCCCATGCCGAATTCCGGCGAGCGGATTTCCTGCGCGTAGGTCGGGCTCACCGTGGTGATCGCCCAGGCCGCCTGAAGGCCGGCCTTGAGATAGCCGACGCCACCATAATATTCGACGCCGTCGAGTTGCATAGCCACAGCCGGCAGGCCGAGTTCGCCGAAGATGCCGGCGCCGAACTGGCCCTGGAAAGCAAGATTGTGCACGGTGATCAGCGACGGCACGCCGACCGCCTTGCCGTATCGCATATAGGCAAGCGTCATGGCCGACTGCCAGTCGTGGGCATGAACGATGTCCGGCTGGTAGCCGGAGATCGCGCCGCCGGCAATGTCGCCGCCGACCTGACTCAAGGCCGCGAAGCGGCGCCAGTTGTCCGGCCAGTCGGCGCCGGAGGCCGTGCCGTAAGGGCCGCCCTGGCGATCGAAGAGATGCGGCGCGTCGAGCACGAAGAGATCGAGCTCGCCGATCTTGACGGCATGGACCGAAGCCTTGCCGCCTTGCAGCAGCGGGTACTGGTAAACGGCCTTCTTCTTGGCGAAAGCCGCCATCACGATGGGATAGCCGGGAACCAGCGTGCGCATCGCCACGCCCTTGCCGGCAAGGGCGATCGGCAGGGCGCCGGTCACGTCGGCAAGCCCGCCGGTTTTGACCAGCGGAAAGATTTCGGGCGTAACCGACAGAACCTGCATGCGCTCCACATTCCGATCTCAACGTGACAGGTCAAAGTGACAATCTGTTGATCAAGTCGTCAGCTTGCTGACCGACCCGACAGCTTGCCGATCAACCCTATCAGGTTGCCAGCTTGTTGATCATGTCCTGGGTGATGAGGCAGATGCCTTTCTCCGACACGCGAAAACGCTTGGCGTCGAGCGCGGGATCCTCGCCCACCACCAGGCCCTCCGGAATCTGGACGCCATGGTCGATGACGACGCGCTTGAGGCGCGCGTTGCGGCCGACGGTGACGTCGGGCAGCATCACCACTTCCTCGAGCTTGGAATAGGAATTGATGCGGGCGCCGGTGAAGATCAGGCTGCGGCGCAGCGAGGCGCCGGAGACGATGCAGTCGCCGGAGACCAGCGAGGAGATCGCCTCGCCGCGGCGGCCGTCCTCGTCATGCACGAACTTTGCCGGCGGCTTCAATTCGGCATAGGTCCAGATCGGCCAGTCGCGGTCGTAGAGGTCGAGCTCGGGCGTGATGTCGGTGAGGTCGATATTGGCCTCCCAATAGGCGTCCACCGTGCCGACGTCGCGCCAGTAGGGCTCGGACTCGTGCGAGGAACGCACGCAGGATTTGGCGAAACGGTGAGCGATCGCCTTGCCGTGCTGGACGATGTAAGGGATGATGTCCTTGCCGAAGTCGCGGCTGGAGCCGGGCTCGGCGGCGTCGCGGCGCAGCTGTTCCATCAGGAACTTGGTCTTGAAGACGTAGATGCCCATCGAGGCCAGCGCGAATTCCGGCTTGTCGGGGATACCGGGCGGATCGGCCGGCTTCTCGACGAAGGCGATGATGTTGTCCTTCTTGTCGACATGCATGACGCCGAAGCCGGTCGCCTCCATGCGCGGCACTTCCAGGCAGCCGACGGTGACGTCGGCGCCGGCATCGACATGCTGGCGCAGCATCAGCTCGTAATCCATCTTGTAGATGTGGTCGCCGGCGAGGATGACCATGTATTCGGGGCCGTAGGCCTCGATGATGTCGATGTTCTGGTAGACGGCGTCGGCGGTGCCTTCATACCACTGGGTTTCGGACACGCGCTGCGATGCCGGCAGGATGTCGAAGCTTTCGTTTCGCTCGGGCCGCAGGAAGTTCCAGCCGCGCTGCAGATGGCGGATCAGCGAATGCGCCTTGTACTGGGTGGCGACGCCGAGGCGGCGGATGCCGGAGTTGAGCGCATTGGAGAGGGCGAAATCGATGATGCGCGTCTTGCCGCCGAAATAGACGGCGGGCTTGGCGCGCCGGTCGGTCAGCTCCCTGAGGCGGCTGCCGCGGCCGCCGGCCAGCACATAGGCCATGGCATCGCGCGCCAGCGGCTGGGTTCTCTTGATCTCTGCCATTTTGTTACCCTCCCAAACAAGCTGCCCGGACCGTTGCAAGAGCAGGATGAGACACCATCCTGCTTCAATCCGCGACGAATTCCAGCATGATCGTCGACAGCGGCGGCAAGAGCATCGTCGCCGATATGCCTCCCCCTTCCCCGCTCGCCTCGACCACGCCGCCATTGCCCATGCCGGAGCCGCCATAGGCCTCGGCGTCGGTATTGATGATTTCGCGCCATTTTCCCGCCTTCGGCAGCGGCACGCGATAGTTCTCGCGCGGCACCGGCGTGAAATTGGCGATGACGGCGATCGAATTGCCGTCCGGCGCGCTGCGCAGCCAGGCGAAGACCGAATTGTCGCGGTCGTCGACGATCAGCCAGGAGAAGCCCTCCGGCTCGCAATCGCGCGCATGCAGCGCCGGGCGCGAACGGTAGAGGTAGTTCAAATCCCGCACCGCCTGCCAGACGCCGCGATGCGGCGCGAACTCGAGCAGGTCCCAGTCGAGCGCGCGTTCCTCGCTCCACTCGCGGCGCTGGGCGAATTCCTGGCCCATGAACAGGAGCTTCTTGCCGGGATAGCCCCACATGAAGGCGTAATAGGCGCGCAGCGTGGCGAACTTCTGCCAGTCGTCGCCGGCCATCTTGTTGAGCAGCGTGCCTTTGCCGTGCACGACCTCGTCATGCGAAAGCGGCAGCACGAAGTTTTCCGAGAAAGCGTAGACCAGGCCGAAGGTGATGTCGTTGTGGTGGTGCTTGCGGAAGATCGGCTCCTTGGAAAGATACTCCAAGGTGTCGTGCATGAAGCCCATGTTCCATTTGAAGCCGAAGCCCAGCCCGCCTTCATGCACGGGACGCGACACTTTCGGCCATGAGGTCGATTCCTCGGCGATCGTCATCACGCCGGGGTGGTGGCCGTAGACCTCCTTGTTCATCTTCTGCAGGAAGGAGACAGCCTGCAGGTTCTCGCGCCCGCCCTTCTCGTTGGGGATCCACTCGCCGGCCTTGCGCGAATAATCGAGGTAGAGCATCGAGGCGACCGCGTCGACGCGCAGGCCGTCGACATGGTACTTCTCGGCCCAGAACAGCGCGTTGTTGACGAGGAACGACACCACCTCGCGGCGGCCGAAATTGTAGATGGCCGTGTTCCA
>NZ_VFTH01000038.1:0-29067 GCF_006439375.1 Mesorhizobium sp. B4-1-1 | reverse complement strand
AATCGAGCTTGCAGGCCTTGAGTTCCTTCACACCCCCCTCTGTCCTGCCGGACATCTCCCCCGCAAGGGGGGAGATTAGCAGCTTCTTTGCCGACGCCTCTCCTGTAACGTTGGCGATTGGCGAAGACGGTATTGAAGTCCAATCTCCCCCCTTGCGGGGGAGATGGCCGGCAGGCCAGAGGGGGGCGTGCCGGAGCGCCTTCGCCGGTGTTTTGCTCGCTCTCTTCCTCCTCCCCCTCGCCGCCCTCGCCGCCGACCTCCCCGCACTGACCGGACGCGTCGTCGACAACGCCGGCATCATCGATGCGTCGACCAAAGCGGCGCTGACGCAAAAGCTCGCCGACTTCGAGACAAAAGGCTCGGACCAGATCGTCGTCGCCACCATACCCAGCCTCGGCGGCGAGGAGATCGAGCCTTACGCCAACCGGCTGTTCCGCTTCTGGAAGCTCGGCCAGGCCAAGGAAAACAACGGCGTTCTGCTCCTGGTGGCGCCCAACGATCGCAAGATGCGCATCGAGGTCGGCTATGGTCTCGAAGGCACGCTCACCGACCTGCACACCAAGCTGATCATCGAGAACGACATGGTGCCGGCTTTCCGCGCCGGCGATTTCTCCGGCGGCATCACCAAGGCTGTCGACGACATGATCATGGTGCTGGAGGGCAATCCGGAGGAGCTCGAAGCGCGCGGCAAGCGCAACGAGCAGGCGCCGTTCAACTCCGATGACCTGTTCTTCGCCATCTTCATCACCATTTGGGCGCTGATCTTCTTCGGCGGCATCGCGATGACGGTGCTGCCGCCGATCTTCGGCCAGAAGATCGGACCCGGCCGCTACCGCTGGCTCGGCATGACTTTCGAGCCTGGCCGGCGATCCTCCTCGTCGAGTGGCGGTGGCTGGTCGTCGGGCGGTGGAGGCTGGTCGTCGGGTGGCGGCGGTGGCGGGTTTTCCGGCGGCGGCGGCTCGTCCGGTGGCGGCGGCTCCTCGGGAAGCTGGTGAGGCATCATGGCAACGCGATCGATCAGCGCCGAGGACCATGACCGCATCGCCGAGGCGATCCGGACGGCCGAGTTGAAGACCGACGGCGAGATCTACTGCGTCGTCGCTCGAGCCAGCGACGGCTACTTCTTTCCGGCTGCGTTCACGACGACGATCGGCCTGTTCATCGCCAGCCTTGCCGTCGCCTACGGGCTGGAGGGCTTGTGGTTGACCATCCGGCTGCCGCATTTCGTCCTGGCACAAGTGCTGGCGCAGGCCTCGGTGCTCGCCTTGCTCTGGTTTCTGCCCGCCTTGCGCATCCATTTCGTGCCGAGAAGGCTGCGTTATCAGGCGGCGCACGCCAATGCGATGAAGCAGTTCCTGGCCCGCAACGTCCACCGCACGCAGGCGCGCACGGGCGTGCTCATCTTCGTCTCCATCGCTGAGCGCTATGCCGAGGTCGTCGCCGACTCCGGCATCGATGCCAAGGTCGGCCAGCATGTCTGGGACGGCGTTGTGCGCGACCTGACGAAGCATGCCGGCGACAACCGGCTGCCCGACGGCTTCGTCAAGGCCATCGGCACGGTCGGCGCGGTGCTCGCCGAGCATTTCCCGGTGACCGAAGGCGACGCCAACGAGCTCGACGATCATCTCGTCGAAATCTGATCAGAGCATGATGCCGAAAAGTGTGAAGCGGTTTTCGGGCGACATCATGCTCTATCTCTTGGATTTAGAGACGGATTCAGATTTCAGGTCGATTCGACCTGAAATCATCCGGCTCTAGGCGCCTTGTCCGCTCACGCGCCTTTCGCCTGTGCGAAAGCGTCGAAGGGGTTTGGCGGACTCTTTGCAATCAGCCGATGCGGGTTTATGGTTAACCAATCATGAACACGCTGACGATCGACATCCGGAAGGCAGAACCGCGCGACGCGAGCGCCATCGCCGATGTGCACCAGCAGGCCTGGCGCGGCGCCTATTCGGGCATCATCCCGCACCGCACGCTGACCTCGATGATCAACCGCCGCGGCGTCGACTGGTGGGCCAACGCGATTCGCCGCGCCGCCACCGTGCTGGTGGTCGAGATCGGCGGAACGGTCGCCGGCTACGCCACGATCGGCAAGAACCGCGCCCGCGAGCTCCGCCAGCAGGGCGAGATCTACGAGCTCTATCTGCGGCCGGAATATCAGGGCATCGGGCTCGGCAGCCGTCTGTTCAAGGCGGCCAAGACCCGGCTCGCCGACCATGGCCTGCGTGGCCTGGTGGTCTGGGCGCTGGAAGACAACCACAACGCCCTGGCCTTCTATGCCGGCAATGGCGGCCGCGATATCGCCGAAGGCGTCGAGGTCTTTGAGCAGAAGGCGCTGAAGAAGGTCGCCTTCGTCTGGAATGACTAGCGTCGGCTAAGTTACAGGCCATCACAAACTGTGCGCTTTCATTAGCGTTCAGTGCCATTCACCGCATTGCACCATGACGTTTCGCCCGCTATCGGTCTTGAAATCGAGAGAGGGATAGATCATGCGTATCGAAGCCGTGCCCACTGGAAAGAACCCGCCTGACGACGTCAACGTCATCATCGAGGTGCCGATCGGCGGCGAGCCGATCAAATACGAGATGGACAAGGAGGCCGGCACGCTGTTCGTCGACCGCTTCCTGCACACCTCGATGCGCTATCCCGGCAACTACGGCTTTGTGCCGCACACGCTGTCGGGCGACGGCGACCCGATCGACGTTCTGGTCTGCAACACCCGCGCGCTGGTGCCGGGCTGCGTCATCAATGTGCGGCCGATCGGCGTCTTGATCATGGAAGACAATGCCGGCCAGGACGAGAAGGTGATCGCCGTTCCCTCGCCGAAGCTGACGCTGCGCTACGAGAACGTCACCGAATACACGCACCTGCCGGAAATCACACGCCAGCAGGTGCAGCACTTCTTCGAGCATTACAAGGATCTCGAGCCTGGCAAGTGGGTCAAGATCGAGGGCTGGCACGACTCCAACTATGCCAAGAAGATGATCGTCGACGCGATTGCGCGGGCCAAGGCCGCTAAATAGGGCGAGAGACCTTAGCCCAGCCGGGAAATGGCGGGCGGAACCCTCACCGCAGCGCCTTCTCGCCGCCGGCCGCCGTGATGACGCCGACGATGATCAGCCCGGTCAGCACCAGCCGCACGCCGGCGCTGACACCGAATGTGTTGAGCATGGTCAAAAGCAGCACCAGGAACAGGCCGGCGCCCCAGACACCCGGCACGTTGGCCTTGCCGCCGGCGACCGAGGTGCCGCCGATGACCACGACCGCGATCGAGGCCAGCAGATATTCGTTGCCGATATCGACATTGGCGCCGCGGAAATAACCGGCGAGCAACGCGCCGTCGATGCCGCCAAGTGCGCCGCACAGCGTGTAGGTGAGGAAGCGGATGCGGCCGACATGGACGCCGGCGAGCCACGCGGCGCGGATGTTCTGGCCGATCGCCAGCACCGATCGGCCGTAGATCATGCGCTGCAGCGCAAGTGCGGCGCCGATGGTGAAGGCCACCGTCAGCATCGCCAGCACCGGAATGCCCAGCACCTGCCAGTTGGTGAAATCGGCAAAACCCGGTGGCGGCTTGATCTGCAACCCGCGGCCATAGCTGATGTCGACCGACTGGATGATGAAGCTTGCCGACAGCGTGGCGATGATCGGCGGTATCCTCAGCGCCCAGATCAGCAGGTAGTTGATGGCGCCGATCGCGGCGCCGCAGGCAAGTGCCGCAAGCAGTCCGACGACGATCATGGCATCGCTGCCGCCCATCACCTTCATGGCGACCGCACTGGCCAAACCGATATTGGCCGGCAGCGACAGGTCGACATTGCCGGGTCCCAGCGTGATGACGAACATCTGGCCGACGCCGACGATGACCGTGAAGACGGCAAGCGAGAGCGCCGCCGTGACCATGCCGCCGGCGCCGTAGCCGCCGGTGAAGGCGATCGTTGCCAGCCAGACGACCAGCGCGCCGGCGAAGGACCAGATCCAGGGTTTTTCAAGCAGCGCCCGCACCGAGGTCATCGCTCACCGCTCCCTGCGGCTGATCAGCACCCGCGCCGCCAGCACGATGATCAGGATCGCGCCGTTGGCGGCCACCTGCCAGTCGGGCGGGATGTGCATGAAGGTCAGGAGCGGCGAGGCGGCCAAAGCCAGCGTCAGCGCCCCGAGCACCGCGCCGATCGGCGACACGCGGCCGCCGACGAACTCGCCGCCGCCGAGGATGACGCCGGCGATCGAAAGCAGCGTGTAGCCGTTGCCGATATTGGCGTCGGCCGAGGTGGTGATGCCGATCAGCGCCATGCCGGAAAGCACGCCGAACAGGCCGGTCAGCGCGAACAGCACGACCTTGGTCTTGAGCAGCGACCAGCCAGCCCGCCTCAGCGCCGCGGCGTTGCCGCCGGAACCGCGCAGGATCACGCCATAGGACGTGCGCATCAGGCCGAAATGCACGACCGCGGCGATCAGCAGCGCGGCAAGGATCGGAAACGGGATGTAGGGCGGCTTGAAGGACATGATCGAAAGCAGCCAGTCCGGCGCCTTGCCGCCCGGCTTGGGCAGGACCAGGATGGCAAGCCCCTGCCAGACGAAACTCATGCCGAGCGTGACAACGATCGACGGCAAATTGCGCAGATGGATCAGCGCGCCGAGCAAGGCATAGACGCCGATCGATCCCAGCAGAACCACGATGCCGATGAGCGGCGCATCCCTAAGCCAAGTTGCAGTCACGCAGCCGACAAACCCGACGAACGTCCCTATCGAAAGGTCGAGCTCGTTGCCGGCGATGACGAACATCTGCGCGATCGTCGCCAGCGCGATCGGGATCGCCAGGTTGAGCATCAGGTTGAAGCCGAAATAGCTGATGGCGCGCGGATTGAGCCAGGCGATCGCGATCAGCACCAGCGCCAGCGACAAAGCCGGCAAGAGGCCGCGCAGCAGGCGCGCCCGGGCGGCGTTGCCGCGCGGCGAGGATTTCGGGAGCGTGCCGGGAGCGATCGCGGTCATCTCATGCCGCATCGCCGAACGAGGACTGGATGATCTTTTCCTCCGTTAGCTCGTCGCGCCCAAGATTGGCGACGATGCGGCCGTTCTTGAAGACATAGACATGGTCGCAATTGTCGAGCTCTTCGGTCTCGGTGGTGTACCAGAGGAAGGTGCGGCCCTTGGCGGCCTCGTCGCGCACGAGGCCGTAGACTTCGAGCTTGGTGCCGATATCGACGCCGCGCATCGGATCGTCCATCAGCACGATCTCGGCGTCGGAGCCGAGCGCGCGGGCAAACAGCGCCTTCTGCTGGTTGCCGCCCGACAGCGAGAAGATGTTGTTGTTCACGTCCGGCGTGCGGATGCCGATCTTCTGCTTCCAGAATTCGGCGAGCTCGGCCTCGCGCTGCGGCGAGATCAGCAGGCCATTGCGCAGCCGGGCCAGCGAGCGGATGCCGATATTCTGCGCGATCGACCATTGCGAAAAGATGCCGTCCGATTGGCGGTCGCCGGCGACCAGCGCCACCGGCGCGGTGACCTCGATGCCTGCCCTGGCGCGGGAGGCAGCTGAGAATATGGCCAGGAGCAGGTCCGTCTGGCCATGCCCGGCAAGCCCGGCAAGCCCGATGATCTCGCCGGCGCGGGCGACAAGCGCCTTGCCGTCCTGCTGCCTGGCCGGGCGCGCGCGAACCCTGAGCGCCCCGGCCTCGGTCTTGCGGGCCCCGGCTGCGGCCTTCTGATGTCCTTCGGCGCCACCCATGGCGGCGACCAACTTGTCACGATCGAAGGCGCTTGCGACATCCGCCGCGACCACCTTGCCGTCGCGCATCACCACGATGCGGTCGGCGTTCTGTAGCACCTCGCCCAGCACATGCGAGATCAGGATGCAGCTGCCGCCCTTTTCGACGAAGCGGCGCACGAATGAAAGCAATTGCCCCGCCGTATGCGCATCGAGCGAAGAGGTCGGTTCGTCGAGGATGACCAGATGCAGCGGCTCTCGGGTCAGCGTGAAGGCGCGCGCCACCTCGACCATCTGCCGCCTTCCGATCGAAAGGTCGCCGGCAATGTCGTCCGCCGAAATGCCATGGTCGGGAAAGATCTCGTCGAGCTTGGCGCGGATGAGATCGGCGGCCCTGCGCCGCCAGCCGAAACCGGCGAGCGAGGGATGGTTGATGCGCGTATTCTCGGCAATGCTGAGATTGGGGCAGAGCGACAATTCCTGAAACACGCAGCGTATGCCGAGCTCGAGCGCCCGCGCCGCCGAATAGCTTGCCTCCTGATTGCCGCGCACGGCGATCTGCCCGCCGTCCGGCCGCAGCGTGCCGGCCACCATATGCATGAGCGTCGACTTGCCGGCGCCGTTATGCCCGACCAGCCCGACGCATTCGCCGGCGCCGACATGGAAGTCGACGCCGTTAAGCGCCCGGACGGCGCCGAAATGCTTTTCGGCGCCGTCCAGTCTGACGATATCTGCAATAGCCTGGAGCATCCTCAACTTTTATCCGGTCGGCGATGCGGGCGGCAACCTGCCCACCACTATTGCTTGATGTTGGCCTTGATGGCCGCGATGGCGTCTTCCTGCGTGTATTCGTGGGTGGCGACGCCGCCTTCCTTGATGTTCGGCAGCGCGGCCTCGAAATCGTCCTGGGTGAAGGCCAGATACGGCACCAGCAGGTCGTGCGGGATGTCCTTGCGGCCGTCGAGCACCTGCTGCGCCACCCAGAAGGCGAGCGTCGACACGCCGGGCGCGATCGAGGCCGACCAGGTCTTGTAACCGTCCTTTTCCTTCTGCTCCTTCCACCACTTCAGCTCGTCCTGGCGGTTGCCCATGATGATGGTCGGGCGCGGCTTGCCGGCTGCGGCGAAAGCCTGCGCGGCGCCATAGCCGTCACCGCCCTGGTCGACGATGCCGACGACATCGGGCAGCGACGGCAGGATGGTCGCCACCGCCTTCTGCGCCGTGGTCTGGTCCCAGTCACCGGTCACCGAACCGACGATCTTGAATTCGGGATGGGCGGCGACGCCTTCGAGGATGCCGGCATGGATGGCATCGTCGATCGAGGTGCCGGCGAGACCGCGGATTTCCAAGAGATTGCCGCCCTTGGGCTGGAACTTGGCCATCTGCTCGACTTCCTGCTTGCCCATGTCCTTGAAGTCGACGACGACGCGGTAGGCGCAGGGTTCGGTGACAGTACCGTCGAAGGAGACGACGGTGATGCCGGCATCGCAGGCCTGCTTGATGGCGCCGTTCAGCGCATCCGGCGAGGCGGCGTTGATGACGATGGCGTCATAGCCCTGCAGGATCAGGTTCTGCACCTGCGCGGCTTGGGTCGGCACTTCCTTGTCGGCGGTGGTGAAGACGTCCGCGGCGGCGACGATCTTGTCGTCGACCGCCTTCTTGGTGACGATGCCGTAGCTGTCGAGCATCGCCTGGCGCCACGAATTGCCGGCATAATTGTTGGAGAAGGCGATCTTCTTGCCGCTGGTGTCGGCAAGCGCGGTGCCCGAGGCGAGCATCGCCGCCAGTGCACCCAATACGAGCAGTTTCTTCATGTCGGTTCCTCCCGGGGTTGCAGATGTTAACGGATGGTCGTAACGCGAATTCCCTGTTTTTTATCTATTGTCAGACAAATTCCGACGAACCGCAAGCTGTCAACTGCAAAGCCTTGGCGCCGTCGATCAACTTGCGGTGCGACGATTGATAAGCCGCCGCGTCATGGTCTAGGAACACGGGCAGGAGACAGATTGCATGGCAGTGACGCCGACCGTTGCTCAAGGCGCGCCCGGAATACCGGCACGCTGGACGTCAAGCGCCAAAAGCGGGGTCGGCACCGCGCTTTCGGCAAAAAGCCCGCTCTGGTTCACCATCAGTCACGGCATTCTGAACGAAATCTATTATCCGCGCCTCGACAGCGCCTGCACGCGTGACCTGGGGCTGGTCGTGACCGGTCCCGGCGGCTATTTTTCCGAAGAGAAGCGCGATGCGGCCCACACCGTCGAACCTTTCGAGGACGGTGTCCCCGGCTACCGGCTGACCAACATTGCTTCCGATGGTGCCTACAGGATTGAAAAGCGCATCGTTGCGGATCCGAAACGAGCTGTCTTGCTGCAGGAAACCAGTTTCACCGTCCTCAACGGCCAGGCTGCGGATTACCGCGTCTACGCGCTGCTGGCGCCGCATCTCGTAAATGCCGGCATGGGCAACACCGCTTGGATCGGCGAGCACAAGGGACAGCGCGTTCTTTTCGCCACCGGACGCGGCGTATCGCTTGCGCTCGCCTCCTCCTTGCCCTGGGGCGCCTGCTCGGCCGGCTATGTCGGCTTCTCCGACGGCTGGCAGCAATTGCACGATAACGGCGCGCTCGATCCCTCAAGCCGGGTGGCCGAGGACGGCAATGTCGCGCTGACCGGCGAGATCGGCTTTTCGGCCGGCAAGACGGCTGCCTTGCTGGCGCTCGGCTTCGGCGCTTCGCCTGAGGAAGCCGCCGACCTTGCGCTTGCAAGCCTGAGGCAGGGCTTCGAGCCGGCGGCGAAAACCTATGTCGAGAACTGGCGGAAATTCCAGGCTGGGTTGGAAAGACTCGACCGTCACGCCGCCTTCGGTCTGAACGCCTACCGCGTCAGCAGCGCGGTGCTGGCGACGCATCTCTCCCTCGCAAGGCCCGGCGCCGCGGTCGCCAGCCTGTCGATCCCCTGGGGTTTCAACAAGGGCGACGACGATCTCGGCGGCTATCACCTCGTCTGGCCGCGCGACCTGGTCGAGACGGCGGGCGGCTTCCTCGCTGCCGGTGACGGCAGGCAGGCGCTGCAGATCCTCGTCTATCTGCGTTCGATCCAGCAGCCAGACGGCCATTGGCCGCAGAATTGCTGGTCCGACGGGACCCCCTATTGGCCCGGCATCCAGATGGACGAATGCGCCTTTCCGCTGCTGCTTGCCGATGCGTTGCGCCGCGCCGGTCATCTGCCGAAGTCGAAGCTCGCCGACTTCCTGGCGATGATCGAGAACGCGGCCGCCTATGTCGTGCGCAACGGCCCGGTCACCGGCGAGGACCGCTGGGAAGAGGACGCCGGCTACAGCCCGTTCACGCTGGCCGTGGAGATAGCGGCGCTGCTCGCCGCCGCCGACATGCTGGACGCCTGCGATAAAAATGAGCCGGCAAATTATCTGCGCGAAACCGCCGATTGCTGGAACGACCAGATCGAGCGCTGGACCTATGTGACCGGCACCGAGGCAAGCGCCAGGGCGGGCATCGAAGGCTATTATGTCCGTATCGCCCCGCCCGACGATGGCGGCGCCGCCTCGCCGAAGGACGGCTTCGTGCCGATCAAGAACCGGCCGCCGGCCGATACCGACAGACCGGCCGAGGCCATCATCAGCCCGGACGCCCTGGCGCTTGTGCGCTTCGGGCTCAGAGCCGCTGACGATCCGCGCATCCTCAACACCGTCAAGGCGATCGACGCTGAGCTGCGCCGCGACCTGCCGCAAGGGCCACTCTGGTACCGCTATACCGGCGACGGCTATGGCGAGCATGAGGACGGGGCACCCTTCGACGGCACCGGCCGGGGGCGGCCGTGGCCGCTGCTTGCCGGCGAGCGCGCGCATTACGAGTTGGCCGCCGGCCGCAGGGACAAAGCGGCGCAACTGCTTGAGATTTTCGAACGCTCGGCGGGCGTCGGCGGTCTTCTGCCGGAACAGGTCTGGGATCGCCCGGACATGCCGGACCGTGAATTGCGGCTGGGCGCCCCTTCCGGCAGCGCCATGCCGCTGGTCTGGGCGCATGCCGAGCACATCAAGCTGTTGCGCTCGCTGCGCGACGGCGCCGTCTTCGACCTGCCGCCGCAGGGCGTCGAGCGCTACATCAAGGACAAGGCGGTCTCGCCGCTGCGGATCTGGCGCTTCAACAACAAGATCCGCTCCATTCCCCCCGGCAAGGCCCTTCGCATCGAATTGTCGGCGCCCGGCGTCGTCCACTGGAGCAGCGACAAATGGCTGACCGTGCAGGACAGCAGGACGGCCGAAAATGCGTTCGGCATTCATCTGGCGGAGTTGCCCGTTGGCCGCCTGCGGCCGGGAACCACCATCGTCTTCACTTTTTTCTGGCCCGGGGCGATGCGTTGGGAGAATGTCGACTTCAGCGTCGGCATTGACGCTCAATCGTGATCCAGATGGGCCATTATACTTCTCCTTTCCTCAAGCAATCGGGATGAAACCATGCAGATCGGAATGATGGGACTGGGCAGGATGGGCGCCAACATGGTGCGGCGCCTGATGCGCGACGGCCATGAATGCGTCGTCTACGACATCAATTCGGCAAGCGTGGCCGGCATGGTCAAGGACGGCGCCATTGGCGCGGCCTCGCTGGAGGAATTCGTCGGCAAGCTCGCCAAGCCGCGCTGCGCCTGGCTGATGCTGCCGGCCGCGATCACCGGCAAGATCGTCGATCAGGTCGCGGCACTGATGGAGCCGGGCGACATCATCATCGACGGCGGCAATTCCTACTACCACGATGCCGTCGACCAGGCGGCGAAGCTGGCGGTGAAAGGCATCAACTTCGTCGATGTCGGCACCAGCGGCGGCGTCTGGGGCCTGGAGCGGGGTTACTGCCTGATGATCGGCGGCCCCGACGATGCGGTTAAGCATCTCGATTCGGTCTTCGCCACGCTGGCGCCGGGCGCCGATGCGGGCGACAACCCGCCCAAGGATGCCGGCACGGCGCCCTTCGGCTATCTCCATTGCGGGCCGAGCGGCGCCGGCCACTTCGTCAAGATGGTGCATAACGGCATCGAATACGGCGTCATGGCCGCCTATGCCGAGGGCATGAACATCCTGAAGTCGGCCAATGCCGGCAAAAGGCAGCGCACCGCCGACGCCGAAACCAGCCCGCTGGAAAATCCGCAATACTACCAGTTCGACGTCGACTTGCCCGCCGTCGCCGAGGTCTGGCGGCACGGCAGCGTCATCGGCTCCTGGCTGCTCGATCTCACCGCCGGCGCGTTGAAGAGCGATCCGGCGCTCGCCCAGTTCGGCGGCCGCGTCTCCGATTCCGGCGAAGGCCGCTGGACGCTGAAAGCGGCGATCGACACCGGCGTTCCGGCGCCGGTGCTGTCCTCGGCGCTGTTCGACCGCTTCTCCTCGCAGGGCGAATCGCAATTCGCCGACAAGCTTTTGTCCGCCATGCGCTACGCCTTCGGCGGCCATATCGAAAAGCCGAAGGCGTGAGGGGAGAAACGGCATGAGCCAGGAGAGGTCCGACACGCTGGTGCTTTTCGGAGCGACCGGCGACCTTGCGCACAAGAAGATTTTCCCGGCGCTCTACCAGATGGTCGCCAAGGGGACGCTGACCGAGCCGGTGATCGGCGTCGCCTTCGACCCCTGGGAACTCCCCAAACTGGTGGACCGCGCCCGCGACGGCATCGTCACGGCGCTGGGTTCGATCGACGACAAGGTCTTTGCCAAGCTCGTCTCGCTGCTGCGCTATGTCAGCGGCGACTACCGCGACGGCGCGACCTTCGAGAAGCTGAAGACGGCGCTGGGTTCCGCGCAGTGGCCGCTGCACTACATGGCCGTCCCCCCGACCATGTTCGAAACCGTCGTGCAAGGACTGGAGCAGTCCGGCACCGCGCGCGGCGCGCGGCTGATGGTGGAAAAGCCCTTCGGCCACGATCTGCAGTCGGCGCGCTGGCTGAACCGGGTGCTGCATCTGGTGTTCGACGAACAGTCGATCTTCCGCATCGACCACTATCTCGGCAAGGAAGCGATCCAGAACCTGCTCTATTTCCGCTTCGCCAACGCTTTCCTCGAGCCGATCTGGAACCGCAACTTCGTCGAAAGCGTGCAGATCACCATGGCCGAGGATTTCGGCGTCGAGGGCCGGGGCAAATTCTATGACGATGTCGGCTGCATCCGCGACGTGATCGAGAACCACCTGCTCAACATCCTGCTGCTTTTGGCCATGGAACCGCCGGTCGGCCGCTCGGCCGACGACCTGATCGACGAGAAGGTGCAGGTGCTGCGCGCCATCCGCACGCTGACCAAGGACGATGTCGTGCGTGGCCAGTTCGACGGCTATCTGGCCGAACCGGGCGTCAGGGCCAACTCGCCGGTCGAGACCTTCGCGGCGGTGCGCTTCTTCGTCGACACCTGGCGCTGGCAGGACGTGCCTTTCTTCATCCGCGCCGGCAAGAACATGCCGGTGCACGCCACCGAGGTGATCGTGCGGATGAAGCGGCCGCCGCTCGACGTCTTCGACCCGATCAAGCCGGGCGACGCCAATTATGTGCGCTTCCGCATCGACCCGCAGGTGGCGATCTCGATCGGCGCCCAGCGCAAGGTCGCCGGCGACGACATGATCGGCGAGCAGGTTGAACTGACCGCGCTCGACGACACCAAGGGCGACATGCCGCCCTATGAACGGCTGATCGGCGACGCCATGAACGGCAACGGCCAGCTCTTCACGCGCCAGGACGCGGCAGAGCTTGCCTGGCGCATCGTCGGACCGGTGCTCGGCGACACCACGGCGCCGGCACTCTATGCGCCCAAGACCTGGGGGCCGGCCGATGCCATGAACGGCTTCGGCCCGCCCGATGGCTGGATCAATCCGAGCAAGTAACTTCGGGGAGGACGGGATGGCGAAGACAGCAAAAACCGCCGCGGCGAGCAACGAACCTATCGTGCTCGCCATCGATGTCGGTGGCTCGCATGTAAAAATCCTCACCAGCGCCGGCGGCGAGATGCGCCGCGTCGCGTCCGGGCCGAGCCTGACCCCGGACCAGGTCGTCGCTTCGGTGAGGAAACTGGCGCAGGACCTGGACTACGACGTCATCTCGATGGGTTATCCCGGCCCCGTGCGCGACAACAAACCCTCGCTCGACCCCTTCAATCTCGGCAAGGGCTGGAACGGCTATGATTTCACCGCCGCCTTCGGCAAGCCGGTGAAGCTGGTCAACGACGCGCTGATGCAGGCGATCGGCAGCTATGACGGCGGCCGCATGCTGTTCCTCGGCCTCGGCACGGGCCTGGGCGCCGCCATGATCATCAAGAATGTCGGGCAGCCCATGGAGCTTGCCCACCTGCCCTACAAAAAAGGCGCCAGTTTCGAGGATTATGTCGGCGAGCGCGGCCTGGTAAAGCGCGGGAAGAAAAGGTGGCGCAAATACGTTTTCGACGTGGTCGACAGGCTTCGCGCCGCCTTGCAGCCGGACTATGTCGTGATCGGCGGCGGCAATGTCGACAAGCTCGATGAATTGCCTGAAAAATCCCGGCGCGGCGACAACACTCGCGCTTTCGCGGGTGGATTTCGACTATGGCGCGACAAGGCGCTGATCGTCTGATATTGTTACATTTCAGTACAATTGTTCAAAACAGCGTGTAATGACACGACGGATCATTGCGTCGCGCAGATTTGCCGACTAGGAATTCGCCGGCCTGCGGCGCCAAGCACCTTTCCGGATTCGCAAAACAACGCTCGCGGCGCTTTGACATTACACACCGCGAAGACCGCAGCGGTTTCGCGGCCTTGCGGCAATATGGAGGGACTACGTGGACGAGGACACCAGCACAGCCAGGGAAGTCGACCTGCTCGAACTCACCGCTCACATCGTATCGGCTTATGTCGCGAAAAACCGCCTGCCTGCTTCGGGCCTGGGCGAACTGATCGCCAGCGTCGCCTCCTCGATCGGCGGGATAAGCCGGCCGGCGGAGCCGGCGGCGCCCCCGCCGGTTCCCGCCGTCAATCCCAGGCGCTCGGTGACGCCGGATTACATCATCTGCCTCGAGGACGGGAAGAAGTTCAAATCGCTGAAGCGCCATATCGGCGTGCATTTCGGCCTGACGCCGGAAGCCTACCGCACCAAATGGGGCCTCCCCGCGGATTACCCGATGGTCGCGCCCAACTATGCGGCGTCGCGCTCGCAGCTCGCCAAGTCGATCGGCCTCGGCCGCAAGGCGGAACCGGTGCCGGCGAAGCCCGCAAAGGGCAGGAAGGCCAAGGCGACGGCCTGAAATAACGCGCCTGCACCAATGATTTAAGAAGCCTGCCGAGGAATCCGCCTTGGCAGGCTTCCTGCTTTTATGGCTTGGATAAGGCCACCAGAGCAATTCCAGGAAAGTGTAAAGCGGTTAGGCTCGGCGCCTTCGCCGTAGCCTTCCGTGCGGAATTGCGTAAAAACAAAGGGATGGAGCGATTTGCCGTTTCCGCGAAACGGCAAGACGCTCGACCCGGGGGGGAGCCGGCTATGAACTACGCCAGGATGGTGATCGAGAAGGAAGCGCCGGAGGAATACGGCTACGGCCGCATCCGCCACAACCTTTCCGAAAGCTCGATCGCCGACCAGAAACTGTCCGACATCGGCCTCGCGCTCCCCGACCTCACCTTGTTCTATGGCGAGCATCGCGGCGACAAGGACTTGCGGGCGCTGATCGCCGGGCAGGACAGGGGCCTTTCTCCCGACGATGTGCTGGTGACCGCGGGTGCGGCCGGCGCGCTGTTCATCATCGCCACGTCGCTTCTGTCGGCCAGCGACCATCTCGTGGTCGTGCGGCCGAACTACGCCACAAACATCGAGACGCCGAAGGCGATCGGCTGCGCCATCTCCTATGTCGATCTCGATTTCGACCAGGGCTTTGCCGTCGACATCGACCGTGTGAAGGCAGAGTTGCGGCCGAACACGAAACTGATCAGCGTCACCTGCCCGCACAACCCGACCGGCACGATGATGACACGCGCCGATCTCGACGCGTTGATTACGCTCGCCGAACATCACAAGTGCCGGCTGCTGGTCGACGAGACCTATCGCGACCTCTCCTACGGCGAACGCCTGCCCGCGGCGGCCTCGCTCAGCCCAAGCGCGATCAGCGTCTGCTCGCTGTCCAAGGCGTTCGGCATTCCGGGCATCCGCATCGGCTGGCTGGTGACCCGCGATCCGGAACTGCAGGAAATCTTCCTCGCCGCCAAGGAGCAGATCGGCATCTGCGGCAGCGTCATCGACGAGGCGATCGCGCGCACCACGCTCGAACGCCGTGACGCCTTTCTCGCCTCGCTTCTCCCCGAAATGACCAGGCGCCGCGACATCGTCCAGGCCTGGATCGAAGGCGAGTCTCTCGTCGTCTGGGTGCGGCCGCAAGGTGGTGTCGTCGGCTTCCCGCGGCTCAACGTCGATGCCGGCTTCGACCTCGACAAGTTCTACACCAGGCTGCTGGAGGAGCACGGCACCTATGTCGGTCCCGGCCACTGGTTCGAGATGCCGAAACGCTTCTTCCGCCTCGGCTTCGGCTGGCCAAAGGAAGCGGAATTGCGCGGCGGGCTGGAAGCCATCTCGGCTGCTCTAAGGCGGTAACTTCCTCGCGCGATCGGCTGAAAAGTCCAAAAGCCCTTGATCCAAACTCGATTTGAAGGCATATGCGCCGCGAACTTTATTAAGTTTCATTGGCCGGAACAGCGCCCGTTCGGGAAGTGCCCCGCTGGCCAATGTTTTTCGAAACGGGGCCTACCTCCATGACCGCAGAACAAATATCCCCGGAGCAGCGCTACGCTGCTTTCCGCCACCGCCCGTTCCTCAGCTACTGGACGGCGCGCTTCCTCACCACCTTCGCCACCATGATCGTGTCGGTCGCCGTCGGCTGGCAGGTCTATGACCTGACCCGCGATCCGTTCGACCTCGGCATTGTCGGCATCGTCCAGTTCCTGCCTTCGCTGCTTCTGGTCCTGGTCACGGGCGTGGTCGCCGACCGCTTCGGCCGCCGCCTGATCATGACCCTGGCGACTCTGGTCGAGGCCGGCTGCGCGTTGGCCCTGCTGCTTCTGGCCTTGCGCGGCCTGACCAGCCCGCTGCCGATCTTCATCGTGCTGGCGATGTTCGGCATTGCCCGCGCCTTCTACGGCCCGGCCTCGTCGTCGCTGTTCGCCAATCTGGTGCCGCAGGAGGATTTTGCCAACGCGATCGCCTGGAACTCGTCCGCCTGGCAGACGGCGACCATCGTCGGCCCGGTCGCCGGCGGCCTGCTCTACGGCGTTTCGGCGGAAGTCGCCTACGCCACCGCCGCCGTCCTGATGCTCGCCGCGGCCGCGCTCATCTTCACCATTCCCAAGCCCGCCCAGCAGACGGCCACCGACAAGCCGACGATGCAGACGCTGTTTGCCGGCTTCGGCTATATCTGGGGCGAGAAGATCGTGCTCGGCGCGATCTCGCTCGACCTTTTCGCCGTGCTTCTGTCGGGCGCCTCGGCGCTGCTGCCGGTCTATGCGCGCGACATATTGGAGCTCGGCCCCTGGGGGCTCGGCCTGCTGCGCTCGGCGCCGGGCATCGGCGCCATCTGCGTCGCCGTCTGGCTTGCCGGCCATCCCATCCGCGACCATGCCGGCAAGATCATGTTGGGCTTCGTCGCTCTGTTCGGCGCCTTCACCGTGCTGTTCGGCGTCTCGACCATCACCTGGCTGTCGATCGTGGCGCTCGCCCTGCTCGGCGCCACCGACATGTTCAGCGTCTATATCCGCGAGACGCTGATCCAGCTCTGGACGCCGGACGAGGTGCGCGGCCGCGTCAACGCCGTCAACCAGGTCTTTGTCGGCGCCTCCAACGAGGTCGGCGAATTCCGCGCCGGCACAATGGCGGCGCTGATCGGCACCGTTCCCGCAGTGGTGATCGGCGGCATCGGCGCCATCGCCGTCGCCGGCCTGTGGGCCTATCTGTTCCCGGCGCTGCGCCAGGTCCAGCACCTCGACAGCCGCAACTGATAAAGTTCTGGAGCTGGACTGCTGGTCCGACACTCGGGCCAATCAGGCGCCGCCGTCGCTCGATGAGATAGGAGCAGCTTCTACTCCGAAAAGCTGACGCTGACGCCACGCTGCCGAAAATAGGCCTGCATCAGCTTGCGGCCGGCGCGGTTGTTCTGCACCAACCTGGCCGGATCGAACACCGCCTGTTTTTTCCCCTCTCGCGCCAGCGCTGCCTTGAGTGTCGCGATATGGGCGTCGATGTCGGCATTGTCCGCTCGGAGTGAGGCGTAGATGCTTTCGGTCGCCTCGGCCACGGTCAGTTCGTTCACAGGGTGTCGTCCTTTGATTGATCGGGCGGCGCATAACACAGATTCGTGGCCGCGCCGATACCATCCATTTTTGTTCCTCGCGTTTTGAGGGGATGGCTTCTATTTTGGACAGGGCCTAACAGGAGGGTTACGTTGTGAAAATACGCACGACGACGCACAATCATCCCGGAGAACCAGGCGTCATTCTGCTGGATCAGCCATTGGCGAACATGGCCGTGGCGACCGACATTCGCGATGGCGCAACGACGTTGTTCGGAACCGTTGATCTGCAGGTGAACTATTCCGGCAAGTACGACATCAGAGTTGAATTATCACCGGACGAACTCACGCGCGTCTACCAGCTGCTCGTCAAAAATCTCCTCGGGAAAATACAGGAACTTACCGCTGAACCAGTGCCTTGAAATTCTTTAACCCCGGGGATTTCGCACAAGCACCTTGATACCGATCGGCGCGAAGTTCGGCGTGGCTTCCGTGACGCCCCACGACCGAGACCAGGCGCAAGGCCGGGGCGCACAGGTACCACTTATCCTTTGACGATCTCCGTCACGCAGTGGACGTAGTCCATCCGATGGCCTTCGGGGGCGCGCGCGACATCGGCTTCGTACGCGCCGTAAAGAGCGTCGACGATTGCGGAACGATCGGCCGCGGGACGCGAGGGGTCGAGCGCGTTGGCAAAGACGGTTTCCGACCAGGAGCGGAGCGTCGGCACATAGGCGCTGGCGAAATTCTGCGCATTGCCATGGACCCGGAAGGCTTCGGCATAGGGGCACGGCGTCACCATGGTGAAGATGTTTTCCAGCCTCAGTCCGGCCTGCGACACCGGCGAAGCGGGGTCGCGGAAGGGTGCCGCGAACTCGCCTGGCGTCTTGTAGAATTGCTGGAACGTCGCGTTGACATATTCCGTCTCGCTGATCCGCCCCGCCCGAGCCAGATCGCGCCAATGGCGCGCGAAGCCGTCGAACATATCGACCCCCGTCGTGTGTCCGAGATAGCGCCCTTCCTCGTCGACGCAGAAATTGGCCAGCGCCAGCCTGCCGCCCGACCTGAGCTCGCGCGCCCTGGCCAGCAGGATCGTCTCCCAGTCGCGCAGCCCCTGGGCGCGAAACTGCGCGCGCTCGGCATCGGTCGCGCCGACCGCCTGGACATGGTCGGCGATCATGCAGGGCCGCTTGCTGATCCAGTGCATCGCCGTGGCGGAAAAGCCGAACGAGAGCGAATTGTCCGGCACGATCTGGCGATAGAAGCTGGTGCCGCTGCCGAAGATATAGAGCCCGGGCGTCTCGGCCAGCGGAACCTCCGTCGAGGTGCCAAGCAGTCCCTGGCTGAGCCGGAACAGCGTCGAGAAATCATTGTGGGGCAGGTCGGTGTAGGTGATCGATATCGCCCGGTCCGGTTCCCTCGCCCGAACGGCGCCGACCAGCCGCCGCATCATGTCCATCGAGGTGCCGCCATCGGCCGCGCCGAAATCGGCGATGGCGAATGGCTGGCCGCCGGCCAGCCGGGGCATGCCGGCGACGGCCTCGACGACGAGATCGCCGACCTTGTCGATGACGTATTTGGCGCCCACGGTGTTGGCCGAGTAGTAGCCCGCTCCGCGCATGGCGATCTTCTGGCCGTCGGCTGCGCTCATTTTTTCTCCCCTTATTCGTCGTCCACCCGGCCGCCGCCGGCACCACGCACACGCGACCTTTCGCTTTCCGGCACATAGGTTCTGGCGGCGAAGGAATTGAGCGCCGCAAGCGTCCGCTCGTCGATCGCGCCGCGCCGGCCCGCGGCCGGCTGCAGCCCGATTTCGGGGCGGCGTTCGATGACGACATCGGCGCGCGTCACCGGCCCCGCGGGCCGCGCTACGCGCATGGCCGAGCGACGCAGCATGGCGTCGAGCCAGATAGGCAGGCCGACACCGATGATCGCCAGCGGCAGCGCGCTCGCTGGAAGCGGATCGTCGAGCAGCAAAGCTGCGGTTCGGATCGGGCAAAGTGGCGTTTCGGCCGGCTTGTCGGCCTCGCCTTTTCGCCAGCGCGCCGCGCGGGCAGGGTCGGGCGCAGCGAAGGACCACGCGTTTTCGGCAAGGCTCAGCATGGCCACGCCCCATTTGTCGTCATCGACCGCGATCCGGCGTGCCGCGCGGCCGATATCCTCGGCCAGTCCCCATGAAAATCCGGCGCCCCGCGCCGCCTTGGTGCTCACCGTTTCCACCTCGTTGAGCGACAGGTCGATCACGCCGCCTCTCCTGCCGGCGCCATGGCGGCGACATCCTCGATCAGGGGCTCGCCGCTGAACAGCGCGATCCGCAGCCACCGGTCGGAGCGCGGATCGAAGCTGCGCGCGCCGAAGAAAGCGAGCTTCGCGCGCAATATGTCGACGGGCCGCAAGTCGGCGCCGATCAGATTGTCGTGGATCTCGGCATAGGGAAACCTGGCGACGATCTGGGCGCGCCGCACCGCGTGGCGCCATTTGGGCCGGCGCAGCAGGAAGTCCGCGACACTGGCCGTGGGTGGCTCCTGCGCAAGAGCCTCGGCCAGGCTGAGCGCGTCGCGCGCGGTGGCCAAAGGCTGTTCGAGATCGGCGCCGTCCTCCTCGAAGCGTTCGCCGAGCCGGGGCTCGAGCTTCTCCGCCGAGACATACCAGAAGCGCGCGTTGGCGGACGGCTCAGCGAAGTCGATCTTGGCCGCCCAGGAATAGGAGGCGACAAGCGCCTGACGAAGCGAGGCGCAGCTCATGGTGCCGTCAATGGCATGGCCGGGCGTCTCGTCGGCCTTCATCGTGTCGCCGAGCTCGTCAATTAGGGCACCGTGCGGCTCGAGGATCAGCGAGACGCAGGCCTCCTGCCCCTCGAGCGAGAAATGGTCTTCGGCGAAGCGATAGAGCGCATCCCAGGGGCGGGGGCGCGCCAGAAGCCGGTCGAGGTTTTCGGCCAGCGCGTCGAGATCGGCGGCCAGCGACAAGGTCGCGGCGGCCTGGCGGTCATCGTCGCTATGCCAGCGGGCAACGCGCTGGCGCAGATCGGCGAGCGCTTTCAAGAAAACGTCTCGTTCCGCCGCGCCGGCTTGCGGTTCGGCGCGCACCCGCGCCAGCGCGGTTTCGCGGGCCAGGAACCAGCTATGCGTCAACAACGGATGGCGCACGAGAAACGGCGCCATGCCGAGTCCCGTTGCATTGCCCACGCCGAGCGCCCGGCGCAAATCCGGCGCCAGCCTTGCCGCGCCGGCCGGATTGCGGCGATGGGCGATGTGGTCGACAAGATCGAGCGTGAAGGATCGGATCAGCCAGACCGTGAGCATTTCCGCCTGGAAGGATCCCGCAAGCTCCGGCCGTGTTGCGATCTCGTCGCGATCGGCGATGCCGAACTTGCCATTGCCGTAAACCGCCGTGGTGCGCAGCAGATAGCCGACGCCGAGCAACTGCTCCTCGTGCGGCTGTCGTCCCTGTGCCAGTGCCGCGGCGACTTCCTCGAACAGCCGCACGCTCTTGTTGGCGCGCGCCAGCACGAGTTCGCTTCTGGTGTAGCGGCCTGCCTCCTGCAGCGGCGCATTCGCTTCCAGCCGCGCGATTTCGGCGGCGTCCGGCAATCCGTCGTAAAGCACGTAGCTCGTGTCCCAGGCCTGCGCGATGACCCGGTCGGACCGCTTCTCGTCGTCGAGCGGGGTCGAGAACGCGACCAGGCTGTAGGTCCTTGCCGGCGTCTCGACCGCATAGACCGCGCGTCCGAACCCATTGTCGTTGAGGTCGAACAGGTGTTTGCGCACACGCCATTTCTCCCTGGTGGCGCGGCGGATCAGCTGGCGCAGGAAACTGAGCCGCGTCGGATGCGCGGCGCCCAGCCGCTGCAGGCGCATGACGATCTCGGGCGGGCGCAGCGCGATCGCCGTCATGCGGCGGTCCCTGCGAGCTTTTCCAAGGTGGCAAGCGTTTCCGCCGCTACCTCGATGCCCTCTTTGGTGTTCTGTTCGCGCGCGCCGAAGCGCCTTGTGCCCGGAAGCCTGGTGTCGCCGGTGAAGGCGCCGGCGACGGTTTCCAGAGTCCCCGCGAATGTCCCGGCCGATGTCGCTTCGGGCGAAACCGCCAGGAAGAATTGGCCGGTTCCAGGCGGGCCGCCGGCCGTGCCGGAGAAGGGGCTGGCGACCAGCCCGGGATTGGCTCCCGTCAGGCACGCGGCAAAGATCTCCACCAGCAACGCGGAGCCGACGCCCTTGTAGGCGCCCGCCGGCGCCATCGTACCCTTCAACGCTTCGCCGGCGTCGGTGGTCGTCTCGCCGCTTGCGTCGAAAGCCCAGCCTGGCGGGATCGGCTCGCCGGCACGGGCGCGCTTGATGACTTCGCTCTTGGCGACGACGCTGGCGCTCTGGTCGATGACGAAGCGCGCGCCGCCCTGCCCGTCGGGAACCGCCAGCGACCAGGGGTTGGTGCCGAGGGCCGCCTTGCGGCCGCCCCAGGGCGCGATCGAGGCCGGCGCGTTGGTGAAGCCCAGACCGACCATGCCGTCCCGGGCGATACGTTCGGTGTGATAGCCTAGCGCGCCGCAATTGTAGGAATTGCGGATGGCCAGCGCCGCCACGCCTTGCGAGCGCGCCGCCTCGATCAGCGCCGGCAGGCCGGTGGCGATGGCCGCGTGCGCAAAGCCGTTGCCGGCATCGACGGCGACGACCGCCGGAGCCGGACGCGTCAGGCGCGGCTCGGCCAGACCCAGGACCTTGCCGCAGGTCAAATGCTCGCAATAGGTCGGCAGGTACATCAGCCCATGCGACTTCAGACCATCGCGTTCGGCTGCCGCAATGGCTGCGGCGAGCGCCTCGGCCTGCCGCTCGCTTGCGCCGTGGCGCAGCAGCGCGGTGCGGACGAGCGTCTCGATGCGGGCTTGCGTCAGGCGCGTCATCCGGTCATCCGCCAATCATGCCGCCGCATAGCCGAACTCTCCTTCGCTCGCCTGCGTCTGTAGGCGAATGCATTCGATGAACCGCAGCGACGCCGGCTGCAGGTTCCGGCCTTCCTTGGCGATCCAGCCGACGGTACGGCTCGAGCGCGGGTCGGCAAGGGGAACGAAGCGCACGTCATGGCTGCTTTTCCAGCGGCAGAGCCGGGGCAGGATGGTGACGCCGAGCCCTGCCTCCACCATCGCCAAATTGGAGCTCACATTGGTCGCGGTGAGTTTCGAGCCGGCGGCAAGCGCCTCGGTCTCGGCAAGCCCTAGCGCCGTGGCCGCGCCATTGCGGATGAAGCTCTCGCCCTCGAGTTGCGACCATTTCAGCGGGCGCTTGGATTTTGCCAGCGGATGATCGGCCGGGCAGACGAAATCGAGCGGCTCGTGGAACAGCGGCTCGAAACTGAGCTGCGGCCGCCTGGTCGCGAGCACGCACAGGCCCACTTCAACCATGCCGTTTTCGACTGCGTCGACGATGGCGCTGGAATCGCTGTCGCGGACGTGGATGTCGAACCGGCTGCCCTCGGCGCGAAGCTGGGCGATCGCGCGCGGCAGCAAGGTGACGGCGACCGAAGGCACGCTGGCAACGTCGCAGCGGCCTTGCCGGTCCGCCGCATAGCTGGTCATTGCCAGGCAGGCGCGGTCGTAATGCGCGATCATGGCGCGCGCCTCGTCGAGCACGATGCGGCCGACCGGCGAAAGCGCGCCCTTGCGTTCGCTCTCGAACAGCGGCGCGCCGATGTCGTCTTCCAGCTGTTTCAAGGTCATCGACACGGCCGACGGGGTGCGGCCGATCTGATCGGCGGCGGCGCGCACACCACCGGTCTCGCAGACAGCGACGAAGCTGCGCATGCCGGTCAGGCTGATGGTTTTGGTCACTGTTAAGCTTGCCTGAACATTTGTGCCAAAAATTGAGCTTGATTGAAGTTCACAGCATTGGTTAGGTCGTTGTCAACCGAATTGATGCAGGTCGAACGATATGCTGAACGGTCAGAACTTCGTTGCAGGCGAATGGCGCGACGGCGCCGACTGGGTCGAGGACATCAATCCCTCCGACGTGACCGACATCGTCGGGCGCTTTGCCCAGGCGCCGCCGTCCGACGTCCATGACGCCGTGGCGGCGGCGCAAGGCGCGCAACGCGAATGGGCCGCGGCCGGGCTCGAAGCGAGAGCCGCCGTTCTCGACGCCATCGGACGCGAACTGATGGCGCGCTCGAAGGAGCTTGGCGAACTGCTTTCGCGCGAGGAGGGCAAGACCCTTACCGAGGGCGTCGGCGAGGTCCATCGCGCCGGCCAGTTCTTCACCTATTTCGCCGCGGAGGCGCTGCGCAATCTCGGCTCCGCCGCCGATTCCGTCAGGACCGGCGTCGACGTTCTGATCGAGCGCGAACCGCTCGGCGTCGTCGCAATCGTATCGCCCTGGAATTTCCCCATCGCCACCGCGTCCTGGAAGATCGCGCCGGCGCTCGCCTTCGGCAATGCCGTGGTCTGGAAACCGGCCAGCGTCACGCCGGCCAGCGCCTGGGCGCTGACCGAGATCATCAGCCGGCAGGCGATCCCGAAAGGCCTGTTCAATCTTGTGATGGGTTCGGGATCGACGATCGGCCGCGAGCTTGCCGCCAATGCCGACATACAAGGGTTGAGCTTCACCGGCTCCGGCGCCGTCGGTTCCGGCATCGCGGCATTGGCCGCCGCGCGCTTCGTGAAGCTGCAGCTCGAAATGGGGTCGAAGAATCCCTTCGTGGTGATGGACGATGCCGACCTCGACCGCGCCGTCGACCTTGCCGTGAACGGCGCCTTCGGCGGCACCGGGCAGAAATGCACGGCGGCGTCCCGCCTGATCGTCCATCGGCCGATCCACGACGCCTTCGTCGAGAAGATGCTGGTGAAAACCAAGGCCCTGAAGGTCGGCCATGCGCTTGCGGCCGGCGTCCAGATGGGGCCGGTCGTCAGCGCCGAGCAGCTCTCGGCCAATCTCGATTATGTGACGCTTGGCATAAGTGAGGGCGCTGAATTGGCGACAGGCGGCGAAGCGCTCGATCTCGCGCATCGGGGCCACTACATGGCCCCGGCCGTGTTCCTGAACGGTCGCTCGCGCATGCGCATCAACCAGGAGGAGATGTTCGCGCCGATAACCTGCGTCATTGCCGCCGACGATCTCGACGAGGCGATCTTCCTGGCCAACGACACACCCTATGGGCTGACGGCCGGCATCGCCACGCGCTCGCTGGCGCGCGCGACGAAATTCCGCCGCGCCTCGCGCTCGGGCTGCGTGATGGTCAACCTGGCCACCGCCGGCACCGACTATCATGTGCCGTTCGGCGGTGTTCGCGCGTCGAGCTACGGCCCGCGCGAGCAGGGCCGCGCCGCGGTCGAGTTCTACACGCAGGTCAAGACATCCTACATCCACGCGGGCGTGGCCGAATGACCAGCCACACGCCGCGAGTGCTCATCGACGGGCTGCAATACTGCAACTGGTCGCGCGAAATTTTCGAGGAGATGCGCCGGGGCGGGCTGACCGCGGTCCACGCCACGGTCGGCTATCACGAAGGTTTTCGCGAGACGGTGCGGCATCTCGTCGATTGGCGCACCTGGCTTCGCGACAATGCGGACCTGATCCTTCTGGCGCGCGATGCCGGCGACATCGAGCGCGCGCGGACCTCGAACCGCACGGCGATCCTGCTTGGCCTGCAGAACCCGATGCCGATCGAGGACGACATCGGCCTGATCGAAATGCTCTTCGATCTCGGCATCCGCTTCATGCAGCTCACCTACAACAACCAGTCGCTGCTCGGCTGCGGCTGGATGGAGAAGGAGGATAGCGGCGTGACGCGGATGGGACGCGAGGCCATCGCCGAGATGAACCGGCTCGGCATGATCATCGATCTGTCCCACGCCGGCGAGCGGACCGCGCTGGAAACGATCGCGCTCTCGGAGCGGCCGGTGGTCATCAGCCACGCCAATCCGCGCTGGCTGCGCGACAGCAACCGTAATGTCTCCAAGGCCGTATTGCAGGCATTGCGCGCAAAGGAGGGGCTGCTCGGCCTTTCGCTCTATCCGCTGCACCTCCCGAACGGCTCGGACACCACGCTGGAGCAGTTCGGAAAGATGGCTGCCGAAGCGGCCGGGATCATGGGGGCAGATCATCTCGGCATCGGCTCGGATCTCTGCCAGGACCAGCCCGACAGCGTCGTGCGCTGGATGCGCGAGGGCCGCTGGACCCGCGAGACCCAGGCGACCGCGAGCTTTCCGCCTCAACCGTCCTGGTTCAGATCGAACCTCGATTTTCCGAAGCTCTTGAAAGGCCTTTCCTCGGCCGGATTCGGTGAGGCCGAAACCGCGCTGGTTCTCGGTGGCACCTGGCACCGTTTTCTCCAGGCTAGCCTGCCTTCCGCCCGGGATTCGCAGCCAACGAGCAGATAGGCGCGCGGACAGGCGCAGGTCGTCTTTGTGCTTTTCGGCGTCTCGACCCTCACCTGGCTGTCGATCATGGCGCTCGCCTTACTCGGCGCCACCGAGATGTTCAGCGCTGAAACTATGCGGTCATCGTACCGAAACCCTGAGTGTGCGGCCTACGATGCAACTACGTATCAGTCCGGCTGCGGATCATCGGTGATGGCATCAATCAAAGTCTCGTAGGATGACGGGCCCGAGATCGCGAGCCCGTATGCTCGGTCGAAGGTGCCCAACGTCTTGCTCCAATATTTCGCGGCGAGCGTCAGATAGTGGAGATCCGGGGCAGATGTCTCGCTGGTCGGACGACGATGATACCGGTGCAGTGGATTGCCGCACTCCCTGAGATCGTAATGTGCAACATGGTGCCACATCGAATGCGCGCAGGCGCTGAACGGAGTGTAGACGTAGTTGTAGAAGTCGATACACCCTGCTTCCTCGGCCATCTGACGAACTGATATGCTCGACCATTTTCCGAGGTCGACATCGAGTAACCCGCCGATCCGCTGGCTGTCGATCCATCTCTCGCGAGCTTCCAGCATGGCCACTTCCTGGGGCGTCGGCTCGCGCGTGCCGATCTGAGCGCGGCGATGCTCGAGTTCGAGCTTGGCCTGACCCAATCCGAAGAAAATAAACTTGCGACAGCGCTCGACCGGGTCGAGTAGCAGCCACGTAAGGTTAATGTAAGCGTCCGCCATCGCGCGCAACAAAATCGGCGCGCTGTGCCCGGTCCAAAGCATCGGCGCGCGCGCAAGATCCTTGGCGAGTGTAGCCTCGCGCGCGAGCATACCGCCGATCACCTCATGGACGTGGATTTGCGCGAAATCGGGCGGCCATGCATCTAGGCGCGCGGTAAACTCGCGATCGACATCCGCACAATAGTTCTCGATGAGCGGCCTGAGTTCGATGCCTTCTTCATCCTCTCGATTCGACACCCTCATCACCTCAATTCTCGCACGGTTCGAGTTCTAGGCCCCGGTTCCAGAAGACGATCGGCCAGTCGGTCCCTGACGCGATCAGATCGACTTCCCCGAACATCTGGTTGAGCGTTGCCCGGATCGAAGCGGCTATGCGCTGCGACTGATCGGTGTCGGGATAATCCTCAATTCGGGGGAAGTCGGCGAGTGCTAGGCCTGCTGAGACCTTAAGCCGCTCGGCATCGAATGCGAGCCACGTCGCCGTCGCCTGGACCATGGTGGCGCTCGTCGACGCGCGATCAAACAGCTCAGCGACCAGTTCCTTGAGCGCGCCGAGGTCTTCTGAACAAGGTAGTTCGGTCACCGCAGAGGTCAATTCGCGCATCGGATGTTCAGGATAGTGCGCATGGAGCGGCGCGAGCGGTGCACACAGGTCGTTCCGATAGGGTCGGCCTTCTACGATGCCCGCAAGGACGCCGGTCGGCAGGCCCGCGAACTTGCCGGCCGCCGCCCAGATCGTGCGGGAGCGCGTAGGATCGCTCGCTCGGACGTCGCGCGTGAAGGCGGTGATGATCTCGACGCCACGACGCGGACCCCAGGCTTTTTGCACGAGCGCGATCCACAGCAGCTCCGGGATCATCATGTTGACCCACGACACTTCGTGCATCGGCCCGAACGCATCGTTGAACGGCGTCACCAGCTTCGATTTGATGCGCTTATGATCTCCGAGCACCGGCGTGCGTGTGCGCTTGCCCCCACTCATCGTTTCCTCTCAGCCTTCACCAGGCATTGGTCTGCTTCGGGTCGAACTCAGCAGGTCATTTCTATTCCGCTGCCGGCCGGCCAAAAATCAGCGCCAGAAACTCGCCCAGCCAGCGCTTGAGGTGCATATCCCAGATCAGCCGGCCGCCGAGATGGTCGCGGCCGGGCTGCGCGCCGGGCAATTCGAAGCGATGCGCGCCGCGCACCACCCAGCGCTGCATCATCACCCGGGTCAGTTCGCCATGGAACTGGATGCCCCAGGCATTCTCGCCGTAACGAAACGCCTGGTTGGGATAGGTTTCCGCTGTCGCCAGCAGCGTCGCTTCCTTCGGCAGCGAAAAGCCCTCGCGGTGGAACTGGTAGACCATCTCCGGCCAGTGCAGCAGTTTCTTGCCGGCGTCGGTCGCCTTCAGCGGATACCAGCCGATCTCGACCAGGCCCTCGCCATGACCCTCGACCTTGCCGCCGAGATGGTTGGCGAGCATCTGCGCGCCGAGGCAGATGCCGAGGAACGGCCGGTTCTCCTTCAGTGGGATTTCCAGCCAGTCGGTCTCGCGGCGGACAAACTCGTCCTCGTCATTGGCGCTCATCGGCCCGCCGAACACCACGGCCCCGGCATGGTCGTCCAGTGTGCAGGGCAGCCCGTCGCCGAGCGGCGGCCTGCGGATGTCGAGATCGAAGCCTTCTTCCAGGAGCATGTGGCCGACGCGGCCGGGGCTCGAATTCTCCTGATGCAGCACGATCAGGATTCTTGGTCTCGGCCTCGGTCTTGATGGCATGGAAGGCGAAGGGTCCTGTTATTCGTCGCTCGATTTGCCCCGCGCGCCGGGCGCCTTGGCCGCCGCCTTGCGGCGCGCCTCGATACGGTCATGGCGCTCGACGCCGATCAGCTCGGCGACCCGCCAGACCGTGTTGTCCTCGAGCTCGTGCAGTTCGCCGTCGGCATAGACGATTTCCCACATCAGGCCGATGAAGGCCTTGCGCGCCTCGGCGTCGAGATCGCGCTTGAGCACGCTGGTGAAGGCGTAGAGGTCGATCGCCTCATTGTCGGCGCTCTCGCCGGCCGCGGCCAGTGCGTCGAGCTCTTCGCCGCTCACCGAATAGGTCGAGGCGAGGATCTGCTTGAAGCGCTCCCATTCGACGTCCTGACGCACGCCGTCGGCGTTCATCACATGGTAGAGCAGCGCCGAGGCCGCGACGCGCGGATCGTCGGCGCTCGGCTTGGCATGGCCGGCAGCCGGCAAATCTCTCAGGAAGGACAACACACGCTCGAACATCGACACCTTTTCCCTGCCCGCCAAAACCCGGCCTCAAAACAAACGAAACCGCCGCGGCGATTTTTCCGCTTCTTCTTCCGGCGCGACACCCGGATCGTCCGGCAAAGGCGGTAATTCCGAACCCCGTCCGGTGGTTTCAGCCTCGCTGACGGCTTCCGCAACGGCCTCATCCTTGCCGCCGCCATTCGCCGGCACCGGCTTCTCGGCGGGCGCGTCGGCAACAATGTCGATCGCCTTTTCAGCGGGTGCGGCGGGCGGCGCGGCGGTGATCGCCGGCACCGCGGCGTCCGTCTCGCTATCGATCAGCCGGCCAAGCCGTTCCATCGGCGCGCGCCAGGTAAAGGCGTCGAGCTTGCCGGTGACCGGCGACACCGGCGCCCAGCGCTCGGAGATGACGCCGTCCGCCACCCAGGCCGGATCGCGCGGCGCGCGCACGGCCTTCGACAGCAGCTGCCGCACCTTGCCCTGGTCGCCGGTCTCGGCTTCCTCGATATCGGCGAGCAGCAGATAGGCGCCCTCGCGGCGATCCATGCGGATCGCGGCCTCCGCCTCGCGCCGCGCGGTGGCGAAATCCTGCGCGTCGAGCGCCGCCCGCGCCACGGTCATGGACGACTCGGCGTGATTCTTCTTCAATTCCTGCAGCTTCTTCGCTCGGTTGAGGCGGTCGAGCACAGCATCGCCCAGCCTTGCATGGGTGTAGAGCTCGGCGATATCCGGATGCGG
>NZ_VFTH01000037.1:0-31265 GCF_006439375.1 Mesorhizobium sp. B4-1-1 | reverse complement strand
TCGAGGTGGTGCTCGGCGACGAGGCCGTCGAAGGCGCCATCGAGGCCATCCGCAAGGCGGCGCAGACCGGCCGCATCGGCGATGGAAAAATCTTCGTCTCCAACATAGAGGAAGTCGTGCGCATCCGCACCGGCGAGACCGGCATCGACGCCATCTGACCTTCAATCCATTCCAGACGTCATCACACAGGGAAGAAATGACATGACGACAGCCAAAGACATCATGAAGCAGATCAAGGACAACGACGTGAAATTCGTCGACCTGCGCTTCACAGATCCGCGGGGCAAGCTGCAGCATGTGACGATGGATGTCGTCGAGGTCGAGGAAGACATGTTCGCCGACGGCGTCATGTTCGACGGCTCCTCGATCGCAGGCTGGAAGGCGATCAACGAGTCCGACATGGTGCTGATGCCGGACACGGATACGGTCCACATGGATCCGTTCTTCGCCCAGTCGACCATGGTCATCCTGTGCGACATCCTCGATCCGGTCTCGGGCGAAGCCTATAACCGCGATCCGCGCGGCACCGCCAAGAAGGCCGAAGCCTATATGAAGTCCGAAGGCATCGGCGACACGATCTATGTCGGCCCGGAGGCCGAGTTCTTCGTGTTCGACGACGTCAAGTACAAGGCCGATCCCTACAACACCGGCTTCCGTCTCGACTCGACCGAACTGCCGTCCAACGACGACACCGACTACGAGACCGGCAATCTCGGCCACCGTCCGCGCATCAAGGGCGGCTATTTCCCGGTGCCGCCGATCGATTCCTGCCAGGACATGCGCTCCGAGATGCTGACCGTGCTCGCCGAAATGGGCGTGCGGGTGGAAAAGCACCACCATGAGGTCGCCGCCGCACAGCACGAGCTCGGCATCAAGTTCGACACGCTGGTGCGCAACGCCGACAAGATGCTGATCTACAAGTATGTCGTGCACCAGGTTGCCAATGCCTACGGCAAGACGGCCACCTTCATGCCGAAGCCGGTGTTCGGCGACAACGGCTCGGGCATGCACGTCCACCAGTCGATCTGGAAGGGCGGCAAGCCGACCTTCGCCGGCAACGAATATGCCGGCCTGTCGGAGAGCTGCCTGTTCTACATCGGCGGTATCATCAAGCACGCCAAGGCGATCAACGCCTTCACCAACCCGCTCACCAACTCCTACAAGCGTCTGGTGCCGGGCTATGAGGCGCCGGTGCTGCTCGCCTATTCGGCGCGCAACCGCTCGGCCTCGTGCCGCATTCCGTTCGGCAACTCGCCGAAGTCGAAGCGCGTCGAGGTCCGCTTCCCCGATCCGGGCGCGAACCCCTATCTCGGCTTCGCCGCCATGCTGATGGCCGGTCTCGACGGCATCAAGAACAAGATCCATCCGGGGCAGCCAATGGACAAGGACCTTTATGATCTGCCGCCGAAGGAGTTGAAAAAGATCCCGACCGTCTGCGGCTCGCTGCGCGAAGCGCTGCAGAGCCTCGACAAGGATCGCGGCTTCCTGAAGGCCGGCGGTGTCTTCGACGACGACCAGATCGACTCTTACATCGAGCTCAAGATGGCCGAGGTCATGCGCTTCGAAATGACCCCGCACCCGGTCGAGTACGACATGTACTATTCGGTCTAAGCGTCTGATCGGATAAAGAATAAAGCCCTTGGAAGGTTCTCCCTTCCAAGGGCTTTTCATTTCTGAAGACGGGTTTTCGCGTCCACGCTTTCCAATCGGCAAAAAAGAACCCCGGCGTTTCGCCGGGGTTCTCGCATGGACAGGTGTCGGAGGGCTGACGCCTATCCCGCAAGCTCGTCGGGGCCGTGCAGCATCCAGTCGGCTCGGCGCGACAGGAACAGCTGGAAATAGATCGCGGCGACGGCCATGATCGCCAGCGTCGCAATCAGGCTCGGGCGTCCGAAGGCGGCGTCGAGCCAGTTCTGGTAGGCGACATAGACAAGCGCCACGAAGGCGAGGATCGCCGGCACCGGAAACAGCGGCATACGATAGTGGCCGCCCGAGGTGGTGTCGTTGCGGCGGCCGGCGAAGACCGCGACGCAGAGCAGTGCATAGATCACCACCAGCGACGTGCCGCTGACCACCAGCAAGAGGTTGAGGTCGATAAAGCAGGCCAGTGCGGCCAGCACCACCACCACGATGGTGGCGATCCACGGCGACGCGTAAGTGCCATGGACGGACGCGACCGCGTTGTTGATCGGCCCGAACCAGGTCTTGTCGCGGCCCGAGCTGAACAACAGCCGCGCCGCCTGCAGGATGATGGCGATGACGGCGTTGAAGATGGCGACCGCGATTGCCAGGCTGATCGCCACGGTCAGCCAATGGCCGCCGCGCGCCTCAAGGAAATACTCGATCTTTTGGGGTGCGGAGAGCAGGCCGACGAGATCTGGCGCGCCGAGCAGCACCGCGGTCAGGGGAATGAGCTCGGCGGCGACCGTGATCACCAGCGCCCAGAGCACCACCTTGCCGATGTTGCGCTTGGCGTCGTGCGTCTCTTCGCCGAAATAGGCGGCGGCACCATAGCCGTTATAGGCAAAGAGCGACACGGCGGTGGATGCGAGGATGATGGCGGCCGAGGCCGGAACCAGCGTGTTGGTCGTGGCGTCGAGCAGTTGCGGCGCGGTGAAAAGGCTGGAGAGCGGCCGCTCGATATGGGTGAAGCCGAGCCAGATCAGGACCAGCAGCGCCAGCATCTCGATGCCGAGGAAGATGCCGGTGACGAAGGCGTTGAGCTTGATGCGCATGGCGGCAACGGCGCCGGCCAGGATGATGGTCACCACACCCACCCACTGCGGGCTGAGATTGGGAATGAGGACGCCGAGATAGGTGCCGACGCCGAGCGCGATGACCGCGACGATGAGCACGATCGACACGAACACGAGCACCAGCGTGACGAAACCCCAGAAGCGCCCGAGCGTGCGGCCGATCATGGTGTATTCGCCGCCGGCCATCGGGTAGGCCGAGGAGAGCTCGGCATAGACGAAGGCCATGAACAGGCCGATGACGGCCGCGATCACGAAGCTCAGGAACGAGCCGGTGCCGGCCAGCGCAATGACGCCCGGCACGATGATGAAGACGGATGATGCCGGCGTCACCGCCGAAAGCACGATCATCAGCGTGCCCAGCGCGTTCAGCGCCCGGTCGAGACCCTTGGCGCCGGGCGCGGCCTTGTCGGCGGCCGCCGTAGTGGCTTCGTTTGTGGACATTGTCCTCCCCTTTTTTTAATTGGATAAAAATTACAATCCGTAACGGAAGCTAGCCGCGTCGACACATAGCGTCAACAAATATGCGATATGTCGGCTTGCAAAAATCTACAGGCCAGTTTTTATTGAATCATATTCAGGGAAATAAAATGGGCAGACCCAAGACACAGACCGATCGCCGCCTGACCCTGGTGGCGGCTGCGGAATCGATGATCGCCAAACGCGGCCTTGCCGCCGTCACCTTGCGCGACGTGGCCAACGAGGCCGGCATGAGCTCGAGCGCCCTGCTCTACTACTATCCCGGCCTCAAGGAGCTGCTGGACGACGTGCAGGCAAAGGCGGTCGAGCGCTTCTGCACGCAGCGCGCGGCAGCGGTCGCGACAATCGCCGATCCGAGGGCGCGTCTGAAAACAATGCTCGACAGCGGCTTGCCGACGGATGCGGACGACCAGCTCTGCCGGCTCCTGCTGGAGCTCGGCGCCTATTCGCGCTCGGACGCAAGCTATGCCGCCCGACACATCACGCTGTTCGAGCGCCAAGTGGCGATCTATGTCGGCATCCTGGAGGCGGGCGCGGCCACCGGTGCCTTCGTGCTCAATGCTGCGAGCGAAGTCATCGCCCGCAGTCTCGTCGTCATGGAAGACGGGCTCGGCCTTCACCTCGTCAACGTCGTGCCGGCTGTCGACCACGCCTCGGCAATGGCGATCCTCACCGGTTACGCCGAACTCGCGACCGGCTGCAGCCTTCGCTGAGCCGACTTTCATCAACGGAGCATCCTCAGCATGGATCAACGAATAGACTTGACCACCACGCCGGCCGGCAAGACGCGCGCCCGCGGCCTCGGCATTCCCCTGCCGGGCACACCGGGACCTGCCAATGCCATCACCGATGTCGATGGCGTGCTCGTCGGCTATTCAACGCTGATCAAGGGCGACGGTAAGCTCAACATGGGTCACGGGCCAGTCCGCACCGGCGTCACCGCGATCCTGCCGCTCGGCCGCGACGGCATCGGCGCTGCTTTGGCTGCCGGCTATCATTCCTTCAACGGCAATGGCGAGATGACCGGCGCCTCATGGCTGGAAGAGGCCGGCAGCCTCTCCATGCCGATCCTGATCACCAACACGCATGCCGTCGGCCCCTGCCATCGCGGCGTCATCGACTGGATAGCGCGCAACAAGCCCGAGGTGGCGAACCAATGGCTGCTGCCGGTGGTTGCCGAAACCTGGGACGGCTATCTCAACGACATCAACGGCTCGCATGTCACCGTCGACCACGCGATCGAGGCGATCGAGAACGCTGCCGCCGGCGCTATCGAGGAAGGATCGGTCGGCGGCGGCACGGGCATGAACTGCTATGCCTTCAAGGGCGGCTCCGGCAGCGCTTCGCGGATCGTCGATTATGGCCACCGCGCCTACACGGTCGGCGTCTTCCTGCAGGCCAATTTCGGTTCGCGTCATGAGATCGGCATTGCCGGCGTTCCGCTCGGGCACGAGCTTGCCGCCGACAATCCAATGGAGGCGTATTTCAGCGGTCGGCCGACGGGCGCCGGCTCCTGCATCGGCGTCGTCGCCACCGACGCGCCGCTGCTGCCCGGGCAGTGCAAAGCGCTTGCGCGGCGCGTGCCGCTCGGGCTGGCGCGCACCGGCACCGCCGGTTCGCATTTCTCCGGCGACATCTTCCTCGCCTTGTCGACCGCCAATCGCGATGCGCTCAACGGCCGCTTTCCCAAAGGCGCCCCAGGCGAGGACAGCTACAGTCACGTTGACTTCATCCCCTGGGGCCGCATGGACGACTTCTACACGGCCGTCGTACAGGCGACCGAGGAGGCCGTGCTCAACGCGCTGGTCGCCAACGAGGATATGGTCGGTCGTGACGGCAACCGCACCCCCGCCCTGCCGCATGGCCGGGTGGTGGCTGCGCTTAAATCGCGTGGCGTCATCACCAGTTGACGATAATCGGCGGAGATTTCTCGCTGGTAGTTGCCATGCAAAACGCCTCGGCGTTGACCCGCCGGGGCTTTTTGTCGTTTTCGTCTTGTCACAGACTTAAAGCCTGTGACGTCGAAACAAATCAGGCGGCGGCCGAGACCGTCGCGTCGGTCGAAACCTCCGAGATCGTCTTCAGCACCTGCGAGGCGATCTGGTAGGGGTCGCCCTGTGAGTTCGGGCGGCGGTCTTCCAGATAGCCCTTATAGTCGTTCTTGACGAAGGAGTGCGGCACGCGGATCGAGGCGCCGCGATCGGCGACGCCGTAGCTGAACTTGTTCCACGGCGCGGTCTCATGCTTGCCGGTCAGGCGCTTATCGTTGTCCGGGCCGTAGACGGCGATGTGATCCATCAGGTTCTTGTTGAACTGGGCCATCAGCGCCTCGAAATAGGCCTTGCCGCCGACTTCGCGCATATAGCTGGTCGAGAAGTTGCAGTGCATGCCCGAACCGTTCCAGTCGGTGTCGCCGAGCGGCTTGCAGTGGAACTCGATGTCGATGCCGTATGTCTCGGTCAGGCGCAGCAGCAGATAGCGGGCCATCCACATCTGGTCAGCGGCCTTCTTGGAGCCCTTGCCGAATATCTGGAATTCCCACTGGCCCTTCGCCACCTCGGCGTTGATGCCTTCATGGTTGATGCCGGCGGCGAGGCACAGGTCGAGATGCTCCTCGACGATCTTGCGCGCGACATCGCCGACATTCTTGTAGCCGACGCCGGTGTAATAAGGACCCTGCGGCGCCGGATAGCCGCTCTCCGGGAAGCCGAGCGGACGGCCGTCCTTGTAGAAGAAATACTCCTGCTCGAAGCCGAACCAGGCGCCCTCGTCGTCGAGGATAGTGGCGCGCTTGTTGGAAGCATGCGGCGTCACGCCATCAGGCATCATGACTTCGCACATGACCAGCACGCCATTGGTGCGGGCCGGATCCGGATAGACGGCGATGGGCTTCAGCACGCAGTCGGAGCTGTGGCCTTCGGCTTGGTTGGTGGATGAGCCATCGAAGCCCCACAGCGGCAGCTGCTCCAGCGTCGGGAACTCGGCAAACTCCTTGATCTGGGTCTTGCCGCGCAGGCTGGGGGTCGGGACGTATCCGTCGAGCCAGATATACTCGAGCTTGTATTTGGTCATTCCAGTGCCTCTCGTTACTTGGACGCCGCAAGTGGGCGGCATCAACGCATGGCCGGGGCTTGCCGGCCTGCCGATGGTCAAAAAGCAATTCGTATGCCACTCCGCCTTCGGCGGGTGCGGCAAAATGATCACGGCAAGACGTTGATTTTGCTCAGCCGCCTCAACACTGCGCTCGGATCGCTCAATCGATATTCCTGCATAAATAATTGGCAAATAATGATCTTTTTGTAGGCATATTGCCTAAACGAATCGCAGAACCTATCTTGCTTGATAAGTTGAATCGGCAAGTCCCCGGACAAGCAAGGAGGTCGCCAATGCAAGTCGTGCAGCCGCGTCCGTCGGCAAAAATTCTGATATTCCCGCTGACAGGACGCAAGTCTGCCGCAAATTTAGGCGCCAAGGCCAAATTCGCGGCAGAGCTTGCGGCGCTTCGCGGCGAGCATGCCGACTTTGACGGCTGGTACCACGAAGCAGCCGTCGAAGAAGAAAATCAGCGCAAGAGCTGATCGCCTCTTTGAGCTTCATGAACGGAAAGGCCCGGCGCGATCACTCGCGCCGGGCTTTCTTCTTTTGAGCGGACGATCGAGGTCAGTCCTTGGCGTGGAGGTCGGTGCCGAGCGTATCCCTGACGAAGATCATGCCGATGATGAGCGACATCGCCGCGATGATCACCGGATACCAGAGGCCGTAGTAGATATCGCCCTTATAGGCGCTGAGCGCGAACACCGTCGCCGGCAGCAGGCCGCCGAACCAGCCATTGCCGATGTGATAGGGCAACGACATGCCGGTGTAGCGGATGCGGGTCGGAAACATCTCGACCAGGATTGCGGCGATCGGCCCGTAGACCATGGTGACGAACAGCACCAGGATGAACAGGATGCCGATCGTGAGCGGCCAGTTGATGGCTGCCGGATCGGCAGTCATGGCGAAGGCGCCACCGCCCGGGACGGTGTAGACGGTGACTTCCGGCGCACCGGCTGCCTCATCCTTGGTCAGGAGCTTGTCGGCGATCGCCTTGTCGGTCGGAACCGTCGCCTTCTCGCCGCCGCGGATGGCCGCCGCGTCGAGCTTCAGCTCGGGATTGGCCGCGATGAAGGCGTCGAGCTTCTGGTCGGGCACCTTGGCCGCGGCGCGCTTCAACGGATAGCCACCGTCCTGAAGCGACATGTTCACCGCCTTGGCGAAGGCCGCGTCCTTGGCCTTGGCCTGATCGCCGGCGGCGACGGCGTCATAGGATTCCACCGTCTCGTTGCCGATCTTGACCGAGGCTGCGGTGCCTGGGGCTGCCGTGGTCACCACGTCATAAGGCACCGAGTTCTTGGTCAGGAACGAAGTCGCGATATCGCAGGATGTCGTGAATTTTGCCGTGCCGACCGGGTTGAACTGGAACTTGCAGTCGCCGGGCGCTGCCGTCACCGTCGCGCGGGTGTTCTGCTGCGCGGTGGCCAGAGCCGGATTGGCGGCCCAGGTCAGCGCTTTGAACAGCGGGAAGGTGCAGACGATGCCGAGCGCAAGGCCTGCCATGATGATCGGCTTGCGACCGATCTTGTCCGACAGCCAGCCGAAGACGACGAAGAAGATAGAGCCGATGGCCAGCGCAATCGCGATCATGATGTTGACCGACTGCGCGTCGACCTTCAGCACGTTCGTGAGGAAGAAAAGCGCGTAGAACTGGCCATTGTACCAGATCACGGCCTGGCCGGCGGTGAGGCCGAGCAGCGCCAGCAGCGCGATCTTGGCATTCTTCCATTGACCGAAGGCTTCCGAGAGCGGCGCCTTGGAGCCCTTGCCCTCTTCCTTCATGCGCTGGAAGGTCGGCGACTCCGAGAGCGACAGCCGGATCCAGATCGAAACGGCAAGCAGCACGAAAGAAACGATGAAGGGAATGCGCCAGCCCCAGGAGGCGTAGGTTTCCTTGCTGAGCGAGCCCTGAACAATCAGGATGACGATCAACGACAGGAAAAGGCCGAGCGTCGCCGTCGTCTGGATCCACGACGTATAGAAACCGCGACGGTCGTCAGGCGCGTGCTCCGCGACATAGGTCGCAGCGCCGCCATATTCGCCACCGAGCGCCAGGCCTTGCAACATGCGCAGCCCGATCAGGATCACGGGAGCCAAGATGCCCAAGGTTGCGTAGCCCGGCAGCAGGCCGACCAGGAAGGTCGACAGACCCATGATCGTCATGGTGACGAGGAAGGTATATTTGCGGCCGACGAGATCGCCGATGCGCCCGAAAAGCAACGCGCCGAACGGGCGGACAAGGAAGCCGGCGGCAAAGGCAAGCAGCGCAAAGATGTTGCGCGTTGCCTCGGGAATCGCCGGGCTGAAGAAGGTCGAGCCGATGAAGGCGGCCAACGAGCCGTAGAGATAGAAATCGTACCATTCGAAAACGGTGCCGAGCGAAGAGGCGAAGATGACTTTCTTCTCCTCCCGCGTCATGCCGCGGCTGGTTCTGCCGGCGGTCGAAGCCATTGCCATTGATGTATCCTCCCGTGAGATCCCGTCTGTCCTCGATGGCTGCGCACCACCGTCCGCGCTCCTCCGAACGCGGACTCAAAAACGCAGCCAACGAGGGAAAAAATGACAGAAAGGGCGGGCCAAAGGCACCGCGACGATGGGATTATGACTTTGGTATTAGGTGCGCTGCGAAAGCGGCGCCGCGCTTGAATTGCTCTAGGCCTGCAGCGCTTCGAGCAGGCTGACCGCCGCCATCATGTCGCGCTTGCGGGCCGAGCGGCGCGCAACGGCCTCCGCATCCTGGCCCCAATGCTCGATCTGCCAGTCCTCGTCGACATGGCCGGCTGCCCAAGCTTCCTCGCCGTCGAGGTGACCGAAATCGACCGCCAAAGCCAGCAGCGCCGAACCGGTCAGCGCGGTCATGACATGAATGGCGGCCAGCCGCATCGGCTCGACACGCTGGCCAAGATGCGCGCCGAGCACGGCGATCGCCTCGCGCGGCTGCTCGACATGGATGACGCCTTCGGCAAGGTTGAAGCGCGCGCCGAGGCTGCCGCGTGCCCAGTCCAGCACCGGGTCCCAGAGCTTGTTCTGGCGATCGACCAGTCCCTGCGGGCCATCGGCGCGGTAGCACAAAAGATCGGACGAGGCGAAGCGCAGCACGTCCTCCAGCACCGCCTGCGGATCCGAGGCGACGCCGTCGACGGCGGTGTTGACGAGCCGCATGACAGGCATTGTCACGGGATCGATGACCTCGCCTTGTGCGCTGAATTCATCGGCAACGAGCGCGGCAGCGTTTTCGGTCGGCAGCACCATCACGGCCTTGCCCGGCGTGCGCACGGGCCGTCCGTCCAGATGAACGGCAAAGCCATTCTCGACGGGAGCCACTGAAACAGTCTTGTAGAAACGCTTCGGCAGCGGTGTCTTCATCTGGATCTGGGCGCGGCGCACGGGATCCGGGTCGGAAAGCAGCTTTCCGGCTTCGAGGTCTTCGAGGATGTCGCGCATGCCGAACTCCTTAAAGCAATTCCAGGGAACGTGTGAAGGGTTTTCCGTCCGGAATTGCGTCAAAACAAGAGATAGAGCAGCTTGCCGTTCGGCGAGCTGCTCTATGGTGCGGGCTGTCTGCGCGCCGGGCGATTGACGATGATCAGCCCGGCGGCGATCAGGCCGAGTGCCAGGATTATCCTGGTCGTCGGCAGTTCGCCCAACAGCACCGCGCCGCACAGGACGCCGAACACCGGCGACAGGAAGGCGAAGCTCGACAGACCGGCGGTCGGATAACGCGTGAGCAGCCAGAACCACAACACATAGGTGAAAGCGACGATATAGAAAGACTGGAAGAGCAGCGCCAGTGTCGGCAAGGCGGCAAGCGCACGGATCGGCGGGCCGGCGAAAGGCATCACCAGCAGGCCGACGACAGTCGCACCCGCCAACTGGTAGAGCAGAAGCTTTTCGGCGTTGGTTTCCACCAGTTTCGACCGCTTTATGAAAATGCTGGTCGCCGCCCAGAGAATGCCCGAGCCGAGACTGAGCAGGTCACCCGTCAGCGTCGCGTCGCTGCCGGCAGTGATGCCGTCCGAGAACACCGCCACCAGGCCGCAGAAGGCCAGAACCAGCCCGCCGAGCTTGCGCGCATTGATGCGCTCGCCGAGCAGGAAATGGCCGCCGATCAGAACCCAGAACGGCATGGTGTTGACCAGCAGCGTGTTGCGGGCAACGGTCGTGTATTCGAGCCCGATATAGAGGCACAGGAACTCGACGCCGAAGAGCACGCCGACGACGATGCCGGCGGCCAGCGTCCGATCCGCTTCGAACAGCTTGACGCCGCGCAGCCGGCACCAGGCGAACACGCAAAGCCCGCCGATAACCGATCGCGCGACCGAGACGAAGACAGGGTCGTAGCCGGCATATGAGACCTTGGCGGCGACGTAGTTCAGGCCCCAGGAAAAGGTCAGTCCGACCATGATGACAGCAGCGGGCATGTCGACCGCATCGCGACGGTCCAATGCCGGGGCGACAGCCAAGTCAGTCCTCCGCGCTCTGGTCGTCGAAGCCGATCAGGTTCCAGCTCTGGCGCATATGCGGCGGCATCGGCGCCGTGACGTCGATGACGCCCTGGTCCGGATGCGGGATGATAATGCGGCGCGCATGCAGGTGCAGGCGGTTCTGAATGCCGCCCGGGAAATCCCAGTTGGTATCGGCCTCGAAATATTTTGGGTCGCCGATGATCGGGCAACCTATATAGGCGGCGTGAACGCGAAGCTGGTGAGTGCGGCCGGTATAGGGCTCCATCTCCAGCCAGGTCATCGTCTGCGCCGCCTGCTCGATGACGCGGTAGTAGGAGACGGCGTGGTCGGCGCCCTTCTCTCCATGCGCGGCCACGCGCACGCGGTCGCCATCCTCCGTCGGTTCCTTGATCAGCCAGGTCGAGATCTTGTCCTCGCGCTTGGGCGGCACGCCCTTGACCAGCGCCCAGTAGGTTTTCTTGGTCTCTCGCGCCCGGAACGCTTCCGACAGCTTCATCGCCGCAAGACGGGTGCGGGCAACCACCAGCACGCCGGATGTGTCACGGTCGAGACGGTGGACGAGGCGCGGCTTCTCGCCCTTCTGATTGCGCCAGGCCTCGAGCATGTCGTCGACATTGCGGGTGACGCCGGAGCCGCCCTGCACCGCCAGGCCGGCCGGCTTGTTGAAGACGAAAACCTTCGGATCCTCATGCAAGAGCATCTTGGCGAGCACGTCGGCATCGCCCTGGTTGCGGATCGAGTGACCGGTGAGCGGCGCATCGCCCTTCTTATCGACATCGAGCGGAGGAACGCGGACAGACTGGCCGGGCTCGACACGCGTGTCGGCCTTCACCCGGCCACCATCGACACGGATCTGGCCGGACCGAAGCAGTTTCTGCAGATGGCCGAAGCCGAGGCCCGGGTAATGGACCTTGAACCAGCGGTCGAGCCGCATGCCCGCCTCGCCGGCCTCCACCGTGATCTGTTCAACACCTGCCATGACTTCGCTTTTCCGTTTGAAAGCGGCGCCATAGCACTATGGCAGGCATTGTGCGAGCCAAAGACCCAATAAAGCCGGACGATTACCCCAATCGTCGCACTGGATGCAGGTCAGCCTGATTCGCTCAGCCGCCGGGAGATAGCGGCTGGACGGCGCAGATGGTCGAGCGCGTCAGCAGCCGTTTCTCGCGGCCGTTGTCGAGCGAGAACATGCCGCCCCTGCCCTTCACCACATCGATGATCAGGTCGGTGTGTTTCCAGGCCTCATATTGAGAGGTGCTGATATAGACCGGCGTGTCGCCGATCTCGCCGATCTCCACGTAAGAGCAGACATCCGAATCTCGGCCGCACGCCGACCGAACCGGAGGTTCAAAAGGCGCCAGGATCAGTTGGCCGCCTTCGGCTTGGACGAGCCGATCATTTTCCAGTTCTTGTAGAAGACGGAATTGATGCGCTCCACGCTGACCGAGACGATGGAGAGAAGGCCCGCGATCAGCTTCGGGAACGGAGACGGCCGAATGATGTCGACGAAGACGCAATAGCGGCGGCCGTCATATTCGTTGACCGACCGGTGGAACAGCGTGTCGTCGAAGATGAACAGCGGGTTGTCGTACCAGTAGTTCTTCTTGCTGCCACACTGGATGAAGATCTCGGCCTTCACCGGGATCAGGTTGTAGAGGATGCGCAGGCTGAGCCGCAGCGGACCGAAATGCCAGGACGTGGATTCGCGCTTGCTGAAGACGGATACCGCGATCGTCTTGATGTATTTGTAATCCTTGTTGAATTCGGGAACGTTGTCGATCTTGTGCTTGCCGTACCACTGGTAGACATACATACCACGCCGGCCGGTGCCGAAATTGGCGTCGATATCGGCGATGATCTCGTCCTTGCGGGCGTTGAAGACGCCCAAGACCTCGTTGATCTCGCGCTGATAGTCCTCGGGGAACTGCTCAGGCTTCCAGACGCCGGGGTTGCGGTAGCAGAGAAGGTCGACGATCAGGTTGAACGGCGACAACAGCCAAGTGAACAGGCCATTGCCAAGGAAGTAGCGTTCGAACAGGTTCTGGTTCTTCTGGTCGTTGCGCATGACATCGATCAGGCCGCAGACGACCCAGATGGCGGCCAGGATTGGGATGAAGTAGAAAGCGAGCGCGAGAACCACGACCGCGATGGCAGCCTTGCGGAGCGTCTTGACGGTTTGCTTTGTCATTGTCATTCGCGCGGGAGCGCGATCCTGTTCCGTTTGCCAAAATCACGGCGACCCCCGCCCGCCGTGCGTCTTGATAAGATTTTTTGTTTCCCGGCACAATGCCGACGCACGGTCCCGGTGGTCGGCCCGAATGAATACTTGGAGTATGTTACTCCACTTCAACTCAATGCACGGCCGGCAAACCAAGCTCGTCCCATCTTTCCCCAGGGATCGGATCGCGGACCAGGAATTCGAAGCCGACGACGCTTTCCCCATGGCGTGGCTTCGCGACGAAGCGTGCCGACCGCCGGGCCGCGCAACTCAGCTGCTCCGTTCGCCGCGCAGCTTTGCCCAATATTCCAGCCGCTTGCGGATATCGCGCTCGAAACCGCGCTCCGGCGGGTCGTAGAAAGTGCGCCGGCCCATCTTCTCCGGAAAATAGTCCTGGCCTGAAAACGCGTCCGGCTCGTCATGGTCGTAGCGATAGCCGGCGCCGTAATCCTCCTGCTTCATCAGTTTGGTCGGGGCATTGAGGATGTGCTTCGGCGGCAGCAGCGAACCGAACTCCTTGGCGGCCGCTGTCGCAGCCTTGAAGGCGGTGTAGACGGCGTTCGATTTCGGCGCCGTGGCGAGATAGACGGCGGCCTGGGCGAAGGCGAGCTCGCCCTCGGGCGAGCCGAGATAGTCATAGGCATCCTTTGCCGCATTGGCGACGACAAGCGCCTGAGGATCGGCGAGCCCGATATCCTCCACCGCCATGCGCACGAGCCGGCGACCGAGATAAAGCGGATCCTCGCCGGCATCGAACATGCGGGCAAGGTAATAGAGCGCGGCATCCGGGTCGGAGCCGCGCACCGATTTGTGCAGCGCCGAGATCAGATTGTAGTGGCCGTCCTGGCCCTTGTCGTAGATCGGGGCGCGGCGCTGGATGACGCGCTGCAGGCCCTCCGGGCCGAACACCTCGCCTTTCTTGGCGGCGCGCCAGATTTCCTCGGCCAGCGTCAGCGAGGCGCGGCCGTCGCCATCCGCCATGCGGATGAGCATGGCACGCGCTTCTTCATCAAGCGGCAGCGCCCTGCCCTCGGTTTCTTCCGCGCGCGCCAGCAGCTTGGCGATGCTTTCCTCGCCCAGCGAACGGAACACCAGCACGCGCGCGCGGGACAGAAGCGCGGCATTCAATTCGAAGGACGGGTTCTCCGTGGTGGCGCCGACCAGCACCACCGTGCCGTCTTCCATCACGGGGAGAAAGCCGTCCTGCTGGGCGCGGTTGAAGCGATGGATCTCGTCGACGAAGAGCAGCGTCTGGCGGCCGTTGGAGCGCCTGAGCTTCGCCGCCTCGAAAACTTTCTTGAGGTCCGCGACGCCGGAAAATACGGCCGAGATCTGCTCGAAGGCGAGATTGGTCTCGCCTGCGAGCAGCCGCGCCACCGTCGTCTTGCCGGTGCCGGGCGGACCCCAGAAGATCATCGAGCCGAGCGAGCCGGAATCGATCAGCCTGGTCAGCGCGCCGTCGGGGCCGGTCAGATGCTCCTGGCCCACGACCTCGCCAAGGTCTTTGGGGCGCAGCCGGTCGGCAAGCGGTCGCCCGGGCGCCACTTTCTCCGGTTCATCGGAACTGAACAGATCGGCCATGCAAGTCTTTTGGTTGAAAAGCGATCTTCAAAGATGGGAAGACCGGCTCAGTAGCGCAACACCTGGCGCAGTATCTGCCCGCCGCGCTCGACGGTAAAGCGCCACCAGCGCGTGTCCTGCTGGGCAACCTGCGCCAGCGTTGCCGCGGTGTCGATGGTGGTGCCGTTGACCTCGCGCACGATATCGCCGGGCTGGAAGCCGAAATCGGCGGCCGGCGAATCGCGGCTGATATCGATGACGGTGACGCCCTTGATATCCGTGCGAAGGCCAAGGCGCTGGGCAAGCCGGGGCGACAGCTCCGCGACCTTGGCGCCGGAAAAGGGACTGCGGCCGCGCAAGGTGACTTCGCTGGGCTTGGCGCCCTCCGGCGCGCGCTCCAGCGGAATCTCCAACGTCGCCTGCTGCCCTTTGCTCAGCACGGCAAATGTCGCCTTGGAGCCGATCGACAGCGTCGCCATGCGGTAGTCGAGCGCCTCGATGCTTTCAACCGGTGTGTTGTTGAGCGACAGGACGACATCGCCAGCCTTGAGCCCCGCCTTGCCCGCCGGCCCGGCGGCGTCCACGGACGACACCAGGGCGCCGGTCGGCTTCTCCATGCCAAGCGATTCTGCGATCTGCGGCGTCACCATTTCGAATTCCGCGCCGATATAGGGACGCTCGAAGAAGTCGAGCCCGGCCTTGGCGGCGTCGGCGAAGGCGCGCACCATGTTCGAGGGAATGGCGAAGCCGATGCCGATCGAACCGCCGCTGCGGCTGTAGATCGCCGTGTTGATGCCGACCAGCTGGCCGCCCATGTTGATCAGCGCGCCGCCCGAGTTGCCGGGATTGATGGCGGCATCGGTCTGGATGAAATAACCCGAATCCGAAACGCCGATATGGCTGCGGGCAAGCGCCGAGACGATGCCGCTGGTGGTGGTCTGGCCGACACCGAACGGGTTGCCGATGGCGAGCACCAGATCGCCAACCTCGAGCGCGTCGGAATCGCCGATGGCAATCACCGGGAACGGCTTGTCGGCCGAGATCTTGAGCACGGCGAGATCGAGCGTCTCGTCCTTGAGCATGACCTTGGAGGTGAACTCGCGCCCGTCCGCGGTCGCGACCTTCACCTCGTCGGCGTCCTTGATGACGTGGAAGTTGGTGACGATGACGCCGCTCGGATCGACCAGCACGCCCGAACCGAGCGAGGACTGCGCGCGCGGCTGGGCGCGGCCGAAGAATTCCTCGAAGAAGGGATCGCCCTCGAAAGGCGACGTCACCTTTGCGGTCTGCGACGCATAGACATTCACCACGGCCGGGGCCGTCTGCTTGACCAGCGGCGCGAAGGAGAGCTGCACCTCCTCGCGGCCGAACGGTACGCGCTTGTCGGGGCCGGACGTGCCGTTCTCGCCCTCGACGCCGTGCAGGAGATCGGTCAGCACATCGGAGAGGCCCGGATCGGCCGGCTTGGCGGCGTCCCCGGCAAGAGCCTGTCTTGCGGCCGGTGCCACGGCGAAGACCGCCAGCGCGGCAACAAGAAACAGTCGTTTGAGGTGCATTCTCGAATCCCTCCAGATCGGGCGCCATTGTCCTGACGATTGTGCAGAATGAAAGGCTAATGCACACAAATGCGACACTTGTCGCACAAAAGCGTTCGCGCAAGGGCGAAAAATCCGCACGCCTGCCCGCCCTCCGGCAAATGCAAAAAGGGGCCCGCAGGCCCCTTGAAGTCATTGACGAAAATGCTTGGCCTCAGGCGACCGCGGCTTCCTCGTTGGCGCCCTCGGCCTCGAGGCGGGCGCGGTCGGCGGCGCCCTTGGCCGAGGTGTCGCGGTCGACGAATTCGATGACCGCCATCGCGGCGTTGTCGCCCTTGCGGAAGCCCGCCTTCATGATGCGAAGATAGCCACCGTTGCGCTGCGCATAACGCGGCGCAATCGTGTCGAACAGGCGCTTCACGACCGGCTCGTTGCCGATCTGGGCGATGACCTGACGACGGGCGTGCAGGTCGCCGCGCTTGCCGAGCGTGACGAGCTTCTCGACGATCGGACGCAGGTCCTTCGCCTTCGGCAGGGTGGTGACGATCTGCTCGTGCTCGATCAGAGACACCGCGAGGTTGGCGAACATTGACTTGCGGTGGCTTACGCTGCGGGCGAAGCGACGGCCTTTGAAACCGTGGCGCATGGCTCTTTTCCTTCTTCAGTTGTTCAAGAGGCCACGGCCTCTGATGGTTTTCCGCATGACCGTCGGATCGAGCGGCTCTCGCCGCCGATCCTTGGAATTCATGCTCAATATTGGTCTTCGTAACGCTTGGCGAGGTCTTCGATGTTTTCCGGCGGCCAGTCCGGCACTTCCATGCCGAGATGGAGGCCCATGGCCGCCAGCACTTCCTTGATCTCGTTCAGCGACTTGCGGCCGAAGTTCGGGGTGCGCAGCATCTCGGCTTCGGTCTTCTGGATCAGGTCGCCGATATAGACGATGTTGTCGTTCTTCAGGCAGTTGGCCGAACGCACCGAAAGCTCGAGCTCGTCGACCTTCTTGAGCAGCGCCGGGTTGAAGGCGAGCTCGGTGACGGCTTCGGCGGCGACTTCCTTCTGCGGCTCGTCGAAGTTGACGAACAGCGCGAGCTGGTCCTGCAGGATGCGAGCGGCGAAAGCCACCGCGTCCTCACCCGAGATCGAGCCGTTGGTCTCGATGGTCATGGTCAACTTGTCGTAGTCGAGCACCTGGCCCTCGCGGGTGTTCTCGACCTTGTAGGAGACCTTCTTGACCGGCGAGTAGAGGCTGTCGACCGGGATCAGGCCGATCGGCGCGTCCTCGGCGCGGTTGCGCTCTGCCGGCACATAGCCCTTGCCGGTGTCGACGGTGAACTCCATGCGGATCTCGGCGCCCTCGTCCAGCGTGCAGATGACGTGGTCGGGGTTGAGGATCTCGACGTCGCCGACTGTCTGGATGTCGCCGGCGAGCACGGCGCCCGGGCCCTGCTTGCGAACGACCATGCGCTTGGGTCCATCGCCTTCCATGCGGATGGCGATTTCCTTGATGTTGAGCACGATGTCGGTCACGTCCTCGCGCACGCCGGCGATGGACGAGAATTCATGCAGCACGCCGTCGATCTGCACGGCGGTGACGGCCGCGCCGCGCAGCGAAGACAGAAGCACGCGCCGCAGCGCATTGCCCAGCGTCAAGCCAAAGCCGCGCTCGAGCGGCTCGGCCACCAGCGTGGTCAGCGTCTTCTTCTTCGACGAGAACTCGATCTTGTTCGGCTTGATCAGTTCCTGCCAGTTTTTCTGGATCATAGATGTCTTCCTTCCTTTGCCCCGCCACCATCCAATCGTGGCGGGCGACACGGAAAACCGCGGAGGAACGCCGTGGCGTTCGCGCGGCGCTTAAAAAATCAGACGCGGCGCTTCTTGCGCGGACGGCAGCCATTGTGCGGGATCGGCGTCACGTCACGGATCGAGGTGATGGTGAAGCCCGCCGCCTGTAGCGCGCGAAGGGCCGATTCACGGCCGGAGCCGGGTCCGCAGACCTCGACCTCGAGCATGCGCATGCCGTGTTCCTGCGCCTTCTTGGCGACGTCCTCGGCGGCCATCTGGGCGGCGAACGGGGTCGACTTGCGCGAACCCTTGAAGCCTTGCGCGCCGGCCGACGACCAGGCAATCGAATTGCCCTGAGCGTCGGTGATGGTGATCATGGTGTTGTTGAAGGTCGAATTGACGTGGGCAACGCCCGACGAAATGTTCTTGCGTTCGCGACGGCGAACACGAGCGGCTTCCTTGGCCATGGTAGTCCTTTCAGTTGATCTCTACACCGCCGTAATGCCAGCGGCTCCACCTTTGGGATCGAGCAGGGAATAGCGAGTAGGGATTCCTACCCGCTAACGGCTACTCGCTATTCGCTTACTTACTTCTTCTTGCCGGCGATCGCCTTGGCCGGACCCTTGCGGGTGCGCGCATTGGTATGCGTGCGCTGGCCGCGGACCGGCAGCGAGCGGCGGTGACGCAGGCCGCGGTAGCAGCCGAGGTCCATGAGCCGCTTGATGTTCATCGAGACTTCGCGGCGCAGGTCGCCTTCGACCTGGTAATCGCGGTCGATCGCCTCGCGGATCTGCAACACTTCCGCGTCGGTCAGCTGGTTGACGCGGCGGTCCGCCGGGATGCCGACCTTGTCGACGATCTCCTGGGCAAACTTCTTGCCGATGCCGTGAATGTACTGAAGCGCAATGACGACGCGCTTGTTGGTCGGAATGTTGACGCCGGCTATACGAGCCATCTTCTTCTCTTTCTCCATGTGGGCCGGGCATGCCCGGCGCTGTCGAAGTTGCCCCGCGTCCGGTGGAGGCCGGCCCTTGCGGGAGTTTCCTGGTTCAAAGCGACCGCCTTGCCCGCAAGGGCAAGCAAAGTCCATGCCTGATAGGAAGACGGGCCGCCATACCCCAACGGCCCACTTCAGTCAAGCGCAATCTTTAATTGTCGGCCCGGCCTACTTCGCCGCAACCGCGAGGACCTTGCTGATCTCTGCGGTCACCGCATCGATACTGGCCATGCCGTCGACGGTCTTGAGCTTGCCTTTGGCGTAGTAGTAGCCGATCAGCGGCGCCGTCTTCTTGTAGTATTCGCGCAAGCGTTCCTCGAACACCGCCGGGTTGTCGTCCTTGCGCACCGGCTGGCCGGCGGCCTTGGCATCTTCGGCGCGTTTGACGATTCGGCCAACCAGCGCCTTGTCGTCGACGACGAGCTCGATGACGGTGTCGAGCGCTATGCCGCGCTCGGCGAGCATAGCCTCGACCGCGTCGGCCTGGACCAGCGTGCGCGGATAACCATCGAGGATGAAACCCTTGGCGCAATCCGGCTGATCGATGCGTTCGGCGACGATGGCGTTGACGATCGCATCCGAGACCAGTTCACCGGCATCCATCACCGCCTTGGCACGCTTGCCGACCTCGGTTCCGGCCTGGACGGCGGCACGCAGCATGTCACCCGTCGAGAGCTGGGGGATGCCGTGCTTTTCTACCAGTCTTTGTGCTTGCGTCCCCTTGCCCGCTCCTGGCGGCCCAAGCAATATCAGCCTCATCTGCTCCTCTTCCCCCCGCGCAACTTCGACTTCTTGATCAGGCCCTCATACTGGTGCGCGATCAGGTGACCCTGAATCTGCGCCACCGTGTCGAGCGTGACACTGACCACGATCAGAAGCGATGTGCCACCGAGGTAGAAAGGTACGCCAGTCGCCGAAATCAGGAACTCCGGCAGCAGACAGACCAGCACCAGGTAAATGGCGCCGATAACGGTTATGCGCGTCAGTACATAGTCGATATATTCGGCGGTGCGCTCGCCCGGACGATAGCCTGGGATGAAGCCGGAGTGCTTCTTGAGCTGGTCGGCCGTGTCCTTCGGGTTGAAGACGATCGCCGTGTAGAAGAAGGCGAAGAAGACGATCATGCCCGCATAGAAGATCATGTAGAGCGGCTGGCCATGGCCGAGCGAGGCGAGGATCGTGCTGGCCCAGGCCGGCAGGTTGGTCGCCTGCGAGAAGCCCGCGACGGTTGCCGGCAGAAGCAGCAGCGAGGACGCGAAGATCGGCGGGATGACGCCAGAGGTGTTGAGCTTCAGCGGCAGATGCGAGGTATCGCCCTGGAACATGCGGTTGCCGACCTGGCGCTTCGGATACTGGATGAGCAGGCGGCGCTGCGCGCGTTCGAAGAAGACGATGAGCGCGATGACGATGATGGCCAGCACGATGATCGCGAGGATGAGGCCCGTCGACAGCGCGCCGGTGCGGCCGAGTTCCAGGGTGCCGGAGATCGCGCGGGGCAGGCCGGCGACGATGCCGGAGAAAATGATCAGCGAAATACCGTTGCCGATGCCGCGTGCGGTGATCTGCTCGCCGAGCCACATCAGGAACATGGTGCCGCCGACCAGCGTGACGACGGTCGAGATGCGGAAGAACATGCCGGGATCGTTGACGATGCCGTTGCCGCCCTCGAGGCCGACCGAAATGCCGTAGGCCTGGACCAGCGCCAGGAGCACCGTGCCGTAGCGCGTGTACTGGTTGATGATCTTGCGGCCCTGCTCGCCCTCCTTCTTCAGCGTCTCCAGCGAAGGGATGACCGAGGTCATCAGCTGCATGATGATGGAGGCGGAGATGTAGGGCATGATGCCCAGCGCGAAGATCGCCATGCGCTGTACGGCGCCGCCGGCGAACATGTTGAACATGCCGAGCACGCCCTTGCTCTGCGAGGAGAAGGCCTGGGCGAAAGCGTCGGGATTGATGCCGGGAAGCGGGATATAGGTGCCGAGGCGGTAGACGAGCAGCGCGCCGATGGTGAACCAGATGCGCTTCTTGAGGTCCTCGGCCTTGGCGAAGGCCGCGAAATTCAGATTGGAGGCTAGTTGTTCAGCAGCCGAGGCCATGCCTGATTCTCCGCTAGACCATAATGCCGAAAAGTGTGGAGCGGTTTTCGGACGATATCATGCTCTACTTCGTTTGATTTCCATGTCACGCTCGATGCCCGCAGCTCAGGCGGCGCGTGTCACCGAAGCCCACGAGATAAGCTCCGGACCGTAAACATGCAAGCGGCCGCGTTGACGCGGCCGCCCAATTCATCTGGTCAAAGCGCGGTTCGACGGAAAATGCGAAATCATCCTGGCCGGCCGCGCTTCAACTGGCCGTTACTCGGCGGCGGCCGCTTCCGGCAGCTTCACCGAACCGCCGGCCTTCTCGATCTTCTCGATCGCGGCCTTGGATGCGCCGGCGACGTCGAAGGAGAGCTTGGCCTTGAGTTCGCCGTCGGACAGCACACGCACGCCGTCCTTGGCGCGGCGGATGACGCCGGCGGCAACCAGAGCCTCGGCCGTAACGGTCGCCTTGGCGTCGAGCTTCTTGGCATCGATCGCGGCCTGGATACGAGCCAGCGACACGACGGTGAAGCTCTTGGCGAAGATGTTGTTGAAGCCACGCTTCGGCAGGCGCCGGTAGAGCGGCATCTGGCCGCCCTCGAAGCCGTTGATGGCGACGCCCGAGCGGGCCTTCTGGCCCTTGACGCCGCGACCGGCCGTCTTGCCCGAGCCGGAGCCGATGCCGCGACCGAGGCGCTTCCTGGAGTGCGTGGCGCCGTCCTTGTCACGCAGATCGTTGAGTTTCATGTTTCTTCTCCTGCGCTTCCGTTCAGGCCTCGTCCACGACGCGGACGAGGTGCTGGACGGCGGCGATCATGCCGCGCACCGAAGGGGTATCTTCCAGCGTGCGCCGCTTGTGCATCTTGTTCAGGCCGAGGCCGACCAGCGTCGCGCGCTGCTCCTTCGGCCGGCGGATCGGCGAGCCGATCTGCTCGACGGTGATGGTCTTGGTAGCTTTCTTGGCCATGATCGAAATCCCTGGTCAGCGTCGACTATTCTTCAGCCGCAACGGCGGTGCCGCGGCGGGCCTGAAGGGTCGAGTACTTGATGCCGCGCGCGGCAGCCACATCCTTCGGATGCATCTGGCTCTTCAGCGCGTCGAAGGTGGCGCGAACCATGTTGTAGGGGTTCGAAGACCCCATCGACTTGGCGACCACGTCATGCATGCCGAGCGTCTCGAAGACGGCGCGCATCGGGCCGCCGGCGATGATGCCGGTACCCTGCTTGGCGGCGCGCAGCAGAACGCGCCCAGCGCCCCAACGGCCCTCGACGTCGTGATGCAGCGTGCGGCCCGAACGCAGCGGCACGAAGATCATGTCGCGCTTGGCCGACTCGGTCGCCTTGCGGATCGCTTCCGGCACTTCGCGCGCCTTGCCGTGACCGAAGCCGACGCGGCCCTTCTGGTCGCCGACGACGACGAGAGCGGCAAAGCCGAAACGACGGCCGCCCTTCACCACCTTGGCGACGCGGTTGATGTGGACGAGCTTGTCCACCATGCCGTCGTCACGCTCTTCGCGCTCGCGGCCGCGGCCGCCTTCTCTACGTTCCTGTGCCATATCCTAGTCCTTGTTCTTTTCCGGAAGCACGGGTTGCTGTTTGCCGACACCGCTTCGGGTCGTCAGCGGCGAATTTTTCCTTTGCATGATCTTATCCGAAAAGTCTGCAACTTTTCGCTGCGCGGACCTCCCGGTTCGGGATCATGCATCAGAAGCTGAGACCGCCTTCGCGGGCAGCCTCGGCCAGCGCCTTGACGCGGCCATGATAGATGTACGGGCCGCGGTCGAAGACGACTTCCTTGACGCCTGCCTTCGTGGCACGCTCGGCGATCAGTTTGCCGACCGCGGCGGCGGCGGAGGTGTCGGCGCCGGTCTTGAGCGAACCCTTGAGATCCTTCTCCAGCGTCGACGCGGCGGCCAGCGTGTGGCCGTTAGCATCGTCGATGACCTGGACGTAAATGTTCTTCGAGGTGCGGTGCACCGAAAGCCGCGGACGCGCGCCGGCGACCTTCTTCAGCTGGCGGCGCACGCGTTGCGCGCGGCGTTGGATGGTTTCTTTGGGGCTTGCCATAATGTCAGTTCCTTGCCTTCAGAAAACGGGGGCAACCCTGTGCGGTAGGCCAGGCCTCCCGCGGCCGCTCCCCGCGGCGTTACACTTCTGCGGCTTGGCCCTTTGCGAAAAGTCTGCAACTTTTCGGGGCCAGGCCTATTACTTCTTCTTGCCTTCCTTGCGCACGATGCGCTCGTCGGCATAGCGCACGCCCTTGCCCTTGTAGGGCTCGGGGCCGCGATATTCGCGGATCTCGGCGGCGACCTGGCCAACCTGCTGCTTATCGATGCCCGAGACGGTGATCTCGGTCGGCTTCGGCACCGTAATGGTGATGCCCTGCGGCGTCTGATAAACCACGTCGTGACTGAAGCCGAGCGCCAGCTGCAGGTTCTTGCCCTGCAACGCCGCGCGATAGCCGACGCCGGTGATCTCGAGCTTCTTCTCGAAGCCGTCCTTCACGCCCTGCAGGATGTTGACGATCTGCGTGCGCGACATGCCCCACTTGGAGCGGGCGTTCTTGGTCTGGTCGCGCGGCTCAACGGAGATCTCGTTGTTGTCCATCTTCACCAGCACTTCGTCGTTCACCACGAACTTCAGCTCGCCCTTGGGGCCCTTCGCCGTCACGGTCTGGCCGTTGACGGACGCGGTCACGCCCTGAGGCAGCGAAACGGGTTTCTTTCCGATACGAGACATTTTGTTGTCCTCGTCACTTCTTTCGTTTCAGTTCCAGTTCCCGGGCGCGATCCCGAGAACCGAAGCCCATTCATCAATCTCGCGCCGGATCAGAAGATCTGGCAGAGGATTTCGCCGCCGACATTCTGCTCGCGCGCTTCATGGTCGGCCATGACGCCCTTCGGCGTCGAAAGGATGGCGATGCCGAGGCCGTTGGCGACCTGCGGGATCGACTTGGCCGAGACATAGACGCGGCGGCCGGGCTTCGAGACGCGCTCGATTTCGCGCACGACCGGAGCGCCGTCGAAATACTTCAGCTCGATCTCGATTTCGGACTTACCGTTTTCGAAATCGGTCTGGCTGTAGTCGCGGATATAGCCTTCCGACTTCAGCACTTCGAGGACACGGGCGCGCAGACGCGAGGCCGGGGTCGAAACGCTCGACTTCTTGCGGCCATAGGCGTTGCGGATGCGGGTCAGCATATCGCCGAGAGGATCGCTCAATGACATCTCAGTGTCTCCTTACCAGCTCGACTTGACCAGGCCCGGGATCTGGCCGGTATTGCCCAGATCGCGAAGCGCGATACGCGAAAGCTTCAGCTTGCGGTAGTAGGCGCGCGGACGGCCCGTCACTTCGCAGCGGTTGCGGATGCGGATCTTGGCCGAGTTGCGCGGCAGCGCCGAAAGCTTCAACTGGGCGCGAAAACGCTCTTCCATCGGCTTGGACTGATCCATGATGATGGCCTTGAGCGCCGTGCGCTTGGCGGCATACTGGTCGGCGAGCTTGCGGCGCCGGTTGTTCTTCTCGACTGAGCTGGTCTTTGCCATTTCAGATGTTTCCTTTTTCGCTGCCGTTACTGGCGGAAGGGGAAGTTGAAGGCTTTGAGCAGCGCTCTTGCCTCGTCGTCCGTCTTCGCCGTCGTACAAACGATGACGTCCATGCCCCAGACCTGATCAACCTTGTCGTAGTTGATCTCCGGGAACACGATGTGCTCCTTGATGCCCATGGCATAGTTGCCACGGCCGTCAAAGCTCTTCGGGTTCAGTCCGCGGAAGTCGCGAACGCGCGGCAGCGCGATGTTCACGAGGCGGTCCAGGAACTCGTACATGCGTTCCTTGCGCAGCGTGACCTTGGCGCCGATCGGCATGTTCTCGCGCACCTTGAAGCCGGCAATCGAGTTGCGGGCGCGGGTGACGACGGCCTTCTGGCCGGCGATCAGCGCGAGATCCTCGGCCGCGACCGAGGGCTTCTTGGAGTCTGCGGTTGCTTCGCCGACACCCATGTTCAGCACGATCTTGTCGATGCGCGGAACCTGCATGTCGTTGTCGTAGCCGAACTGCTCCTGCATCGCCTTGCGGATGGTCTCGTTGTAGACCTTCTTGAGGCGCGGCTCGTTCTTGGCAATTGCCTGCTTGGTTTCAGCCTTAGCCATTGATGACTTCTCCCGAACGCTTGGCGACGCGCACCTTCTTGCCATCCTTTTGGATGGTGAAGCCGACGCGGGTCGGCTTGCCGTCCTTGGGGTCGGCCAGCGCGATATTCGACAGGTGGATCGGCGCTTCCTTGGTGATGACCCCGCCCTCTTGGGACTGGGTCTGCTTCTGATGACGGCGAATGAGGTTCACGCCGCGGACGACCGCGGTGTCTTCCTTCGGCTGCACCGACAGGACTTCGCCCGAACGGCCCTTGTCCTTGCCGGCAAGCACGACAACCTTGTCGCCTTTTTTGATCTTTTGCATTGGTCCGGCTCCTTACAGCACTTCAGGCGCGAGCGAGATGATCTTCATGTGGTTCTTGGCGCGCAATTCGCGCGGAACCGGTCCGAAGATACGGGTGCCGATCGGCTCTTTCTTATTGTCGACGAGAACGGCCGCGTTCTTGTCGAAACGGATCACGCTGCCGTCCGGGCGGCGGATGTCCTTGGCCGTGCGAACCACGACCGCCTTCATCACATCGCCCTTCTTAACGCGGCCGCGCGGAATGGCTTCCTTGATCGACACCACGATGATGTCGCCGACGGAGGCATATTTCCGCTTCGAGCCGCCCAGCACCTTGATGCACATGACACGACGGGCGCCGGAATTGTCCGCGACGTCGAGGTTTGTTTGCATCTGAATCATGACTGGCCGCCTTCTTCTTTTCTAACGGGACGGGTTCTTTCACCCCTCCCCGGTCTGTCCAAAATTCGGTTCGTTCGCCCGGATCAAGCCTGATCCGAAGAGACGACAACCCAGCGCTTGTCCTTGGAAATCGGCTTCGATTCCTGGATGAACACCTGGTCGCCGACCTTGTGGGCGTTGTTCTCGTCGTGCGCCTTGTACTTCTTGGTCATGCGCACGGTCTTCTTCATCACCGGGTGGGTGAAGCGACGCTCGACCTTGACCACGACCGTCTTCTCGTTCTTGTCGCTGACGACGGTGCCCTGCAGGATGCGCTTTGGCATGGTTCTCGTCCTTAAGCCTTCTTGGCCGCGGATTTTTCCGCGGCGATGGTCTTGATGCGCGCGATGTCCTTGCGGACCTGCTTCACGCGCGCGGTCTTCTCGAGCTGGCCGGTGGCCTTCTGGAAGCGCAGGTTGAACTGCTCCTTCTTGAGGGCCGCCAGGTCGTCGGTCAGCTGATCCTGGGTCTTGGTCCGGATGTCTTCGGCTTTCATGATCGCCTGTCCTTATTCTGCGATGCGCTGCACGAAGCGCGTCTTGACCGAGAGCTTGGCGGCGCCGAGACGCAGCGCTTCACGAGCCGTCTCCTCGCTGACGCCGTCGATCTCGAACATGATACGGCCGGGCTTGACGCGCGCCGCCCAGTAGTCGACCGCGCCCTTGCCCTTACCCATGCGGACTTCGGTCGGCTTCGAGGTGACCGGCAGGTCCGGGAACACCCGTATCCAGACGCGGCCGGCGCGCTTCATCTCGCGGGTGATCGCGCGGCGGGCCGCCTCGATTTCGCGCGCGGTGACGCGGTTCGGCTCAAGCGCCTTCAGCCCGAAACCGCCGAAATCCAGATTGGTGCCGCCCTTGGCGGTACCGTGAATACGGCCCTTGAACTGCTTGCGGAACTTTGTGCGCTTTGGCTGCAGCATCGTTCTAACTCCAAATTCTCAAATGTCTCAGGCGTTCTCGCGGCGGCGGCCGCGTTCACGCTCGCCGCCAGCACCGCCGCCGCCATGCGCGGCATCGCCTTCGGTTGCACGGCGCTCGGAGGCCATCGGGTCATGCTCGAGGATCTCGCCCTTGAACACCCATACCTTGACGCCGCAGATACCGTAGGCCGTGTTCGCCTCGGCCGTGCCGTAGTCGACATCGGCGCGCAGCGTATGCAGCGGCACGCGGCCTTCGCGATACCACTCCATGCGCGCGATTTCGGCGCCGCCGAGACGGCCGGAGCAGTTGATGCGGATGCCTTCGGCGCCGAGACGCATGGCCGACTGAACGGCACGCTTCATGGCGCGGCGGAACGCGATGCGGCGCTCGAGCTGCTGGGCGATCGACTGGGCGACCAGCGTGGCGTCGATTTCCGGCTTGCGCACTTCGACGATGTTGAGGTGCGTTTCGGACTTCGTCATCTCGGTCAGCTTCTTGCGAAGCTTCTCGATGTCGGCGCCCTTCTTGCCGATGATGAGGCCCGGACGCGCCGCGTGGATAGTGACGCGGCACTTCTTGTGCGGACGCTCGATCACGACCTTCGAGATCGCGGCCTGCTTGAGTTCCTTCTCGAGATACTTGCGGATCTTGAGGTCCTCGTGCAGCAGCTGGCCGTATTCGCCGGTGTTCGCGAACCAGCGCGAATCCCAGGTACGGTTGATGCCGAGACGCAGCCCGATCGGATTGACTTTCTGGCCCATTATGCGGCCTCCCCTTTTTCCTCGACTTCACGAACGACGATCGTGAGGTGCGAGAACGGCTTTTCGATACGGCTGGCGCGGCCGCGGCCACGAGCGTGGAAACGCTTCATGACGATCGACTTGCCGACATAGGCTTCCGCCACGATGAGAGCGTCGACGTCGAGGTCGTGATTGTTTTCCGCGTTGGCGATCGCCGATTCCAGCGTCTTCTTGACCGTGCCGGAAATCCGCTTGGCCGAGAATTCGAGGTCGGAAAGCGCTGTCGCGACCTTCTTGCCGCGGATCAGCGCGGCAACCAGGTTGAGCTTCTGCGGGCTGATGCGGATCGTGCGCAGAACGGCACGCGCCTCGTTATCAGCAAGCCTGCGCGGAGCTTTGGCCTTGCCCATGATTATTTCCTCTTCGCCTTCTTATCCGCGCCGTGACCGTAATAGGTCCGGGTCGGAGCGAATTCACCGAACTTGTGGCCGACCATGTCCTCGTTCACCGAGACGGGAACGTGCTTCTGGCCGTTGTAGACACCGAAGGTGAGGCCGACGAACTGCGGCAGGATGGTGGAGCGACGGCTCCACATCTTGATCACCTCATTGCGACCACCTTCACGAACCTTGTCCACCTTCTTGAGAAGGTAGCCGTCGATGAAGGGGCCTTTCCAAATCGAACGAGTCACTTGGCGTTACCTCTTCTTAGCTCTTGCGCTGATGACGCGAGCGCAGGATGAACTTGTCGGTCGCCTTGTTGGACCGCGTCTTCTTGCCCTTGGTCGGCTTGCCCCACGGGGAAACCGGATGGCGACCACCTGAGGTGCGGCCTTCGCCGCCGCCATGCGGATGGTCAACCGGGTTCATGGTCACGCCGCGATTGTGCGGGCGCTTGCCGCGCCACACGGTGCGACCGGCCTTGCCGTCGTTGATGTTGCCGTGGTCGGGGTTCGACACGGCACCGACGGTGGCCATGCAGGAGCCGTGCACGACACGCTGCTCGCCCGAGTTGAGGCGCAGGATCGCCATGCCCTGGTCGCGGCCGACGAGCTGGGCGTAACCGCCAGCCGAACGGGCGACCTGGCCGCCCTTGCCCGGCTTCAGCTCGATGTTGTGGACGATCGTGCCGACCGGCATCGACGCCAGCGGCATCGCGTTGCCCGGCTTCACGTCGACCGCTTCGCCGGCCACGATCTTGTCGCCGGCAGCGAGACGCTGCGGGGCCAGGATGTAGGACAGCTCGCCGTCGTCATACTTGATCAGCGCGATGAAGGCGGTGCGGTTCGGATCGTATTCGATACGCTCGACCGTGCCGACGATGTCGTACTTCTTACGCTTGAAGTCGATGATGCGGTACGAGCGCTTGTGACCGCCGCCGATGAAGCGGGCCGTGATGCGGCCGTAATTGTTGCGGCCGCCCGACTTGGTCAGGCCTTCGGTCAGGCCCTTGACGGGCTTGCCCTTGTAAAGGCCCGAGCGGTCGACGATGACCAGCTGGCGGGTGCTCGGCGTTACCGGGTTGAATTTCTTAAGTGCCATTGTCCTGTCCTCGCGGCCTTGCTCAGAGACCCGTCGCGACGTCGATCGACTGGCCGTCGGCCAGCGTCACAACCGCCTTCTTGACGTCGCCCTGGCGGCCAACGGTGCCGCGGAAGCGCTTGATCTTGCCCTTGCGGACGAGCGTGTTCACAGCCGTCACCTTGACGCCGAAGAGAGCTTCCACGGCAGCCTTGATTTCCGGCTTCGACGCCTTCTTGGCGACGTTGAAGACGACCTGGTTCTGCTCGGAAGCCATGGTCGACTTTTCGGTGATCGCCGGCGAGACGATCACGTCGTAGTGACGGAGGTCGGTCATTTAAAGCGCTCCTCGAGAGCCTCGACGGCGGCCTTCGAAAGGACCAGCGTGCCGCGGCGCAGAATGTCGTAGACGTTGATGCCCTGGATAGGCAGCACGTCGATGTTGGGAATGTTGGTCGCGGCCAGCTTGAAGTTCTGGTCAAGCTCGGCGCCGCCGATCACCAGGGCGTTGGTCAGCCCCAGCGTCTCGAGGTTCGCCACCAGCGCCTTGGTCTTGGCTTCGGTGAGCTTCAGTTCGTCGACGATGATCAGCGAAGAACTCTTGGCCTTGGCCGAGAGAGCGTGCTTGAGGCCAAGCGCACGGACCTTCTTCGGCAGCTCGTGCTCATGGCTGCGAACGACCGGGCCGTGCGCCTTGCCGCCGCCGCGGAACTGCGGAGCGCGAGCCGAGTGGTGACGGGCGCGGCCCGTACCCTTCTGCTTGTACATCTTGGCGCCGGTGCGCGCGATTTCGGCGCGGCCCTTGGCCTTGTGCGTGCCCTGCTGCTTCTTGGCGAGTTGCCAGCGCACGACGCGCTGCAGGATGTCCTCGCGCGGATCAAGGCCGAAAATCTCCTCGGAAAGTTTCACCTTGCCGGCGTCCTTGCCGCCCAGCGTTGTGATCTTGAGATCCATTATTCGGCTCCCTCAGTGGCCGGGGCTTCGTTCTTGGCGGCAGCGGCACGGATCGCGGCCGGCTTCGGCGCATTGGCCGGCAGCGCAACCTTGGCGGCGTCGCGAACCAGGATCCAGGCGCCCTTGACGCCGGGAACAGCGCCGCGGATCAGGATCAGGCCGCGATCGGCGTCGGTCGAGACGACCTCGACATTCTGCGTGGTGACGCGGGTGTCGCCCATGTGGCCGGCCATCTTCTTGCCCTTGAACACCTTGCCGGGGTCCTGGCGCTGGCCGGTCGAACCGTGCGTGCGGTGCGAGACCGAGTTACCGTGCGTGGCGCGGCCACCGCCCATGTGGTGCCGCTTGATCACGCCCTGGAAACCCTTGCCGGTCGAGGTGCCCGTGACGTCGACCTTCTGGCCGGCGACGAAATGCTCGACCGTCAGCTCGGCGCCGACGTCGATCATATTGTCGGCGGAGACGCGGAACTCGGCGACCTTGGCCTTCGGCTCGACGGAAGCGGCGGCGAAATGGCCGCGCATCGCCTTCGACGTGTTCTTCACCTTGGCAAGGCCAACGCCGAGCTGGACGGCGGTGTAGCCGTTCTTCTCCTGCGTGCGCTGGGCCACGACCTGGCAGTTCTCCATCTGGAGAACGGTGACGGGAACGTGTTCCCCGGCATCGTTGTAGATGCGGGTCATTCCCACCTTCTTTGCAATCACACCTGAACGCATCGGTTCAATTCCTTTAGAGTTCCCTGTCGGGGCTATCGCCCCTCCACGCCTCTTGTTCCTTTAGAGTTCCGGGCCAGGGGCACCGCCCCTTACCGCGCTCTCATTCCCTTAGAGCTTGATCTCGACGTCGACACCGGCCGCCAGATCGAGCTTCATCAAAGCATCGACCGTCTGCGGGGTCGGATCGACGATGTCGAGCAGCCGCTTGTGCGTGCGCATCTCGAACTGCTCACGGCTCTTCTTGTCGACGTGGGGCGACCGGTTGACCGTGAATTTCTCGATCCGCGTCGGCAGCGGAATGGGGCCGCGGACGTTGGCGCCGGTGCGCTTGGCGGTCGACACGATTTCGCGCGTCGAGGCGTCGAGCACCCGGTGGTCAAACGCCTTAAGGCGGATGCGGATATTCTGTCCGTTCATGCGTCAATTCCTTGTTCTGGCGCGGCGCGGGCAGCTCCCGCGCCCGCGACAGATCGGTTTCAGTCCAAATTACTCTTTGATGGTGACGACGATGCCGGCACCGACGGTGCGGCCGCCTTCACGGATGGCGAAGCGCAGCTTCTCTTCCATGGC
>NZ_VFTH01000036.1:0-34767 GCF_006439375.1 Mesorhizobium sp. B4-1-1 | reverse complement strand
GCCTACTGCCTACTGCCTACTGCCTACTGCCTACTGCCTACTGCCTACTGCCTATTGCCTACTGCCTACTGCCTACTGCCTGACTCACGTATCCGACCACGCCATCTTCCGTCAGTTCCGCCAATGCCAGCGACCGATCGAGATGCGCGGCGCGCCAGGCGAGCATCCTTTCGGCGAACTCAAGCCGTACGGGCAGATAGGCCGGGTCGCCTGCCACGTTGTTCAACTCGCCCGGGTCGTTCGAGAGATCGAAGAGAAGCGCCGGCAGATCGCCGCCGAAATGGACATATTTGAACTCGGCCGTGCGGATGACGGCAAGGTTGCAGGCGCTCGATGCGATACGGAAATGGCGCTCCGCTTCGCCTTTGGCAACTGTACGGAAGTCAAACTCCCAATGGGCCGCGTCGCGCCAGAACTCCGGCATCTTGCCCTCGATCCAAGGCACGAGCGAACGGCCGTCGAGATGGCGCTGCGGCGCGGCGCCGATCAGGTCGAGCAAGGTGGGAAAGAGGTCGACGGCTTCGGTGAAATGATCCACGGATGAACCCGCCGCGGCTGTCCGGCGCGGATCGCGGATGACCAGCGGAATGTGGTAGCTGGCGTCGAAGAAGCCGCCCTTGCCGAGCATGAAATGGTCGCCCATCATCTCGGCATGGTCGGAGGTGAGCACGATGACGGTGTCGTCCCAGGCGTCCGCCGATTTGATCGCCTGCCAGACGCGGCCGAGTTGCGCGTCGACCTCGGAGATCATGCCGCAGTAGATCGCGCGGATTAAGCGGAAATTTTCCTCGCTCCAGTCCGGCACCTTGCCTTCGATGCCGGGAACGAATTTTGTCCGCTTCTGCCGGTCGAGATCGTAGGCGAGATAGGGATGGCTTTCCGCCTCGGCCTGCCAGCTTGCGGCGCGCCGGAAGGCGGGACCATCGCCTGGATCGTACATCGTGTTATAGGGTTCCGGCACGATGAACGGCGGGTGCGGGCTGATGAAGGAGACATGCGCGAACCACGGCACGCTCTTCTCCTGCTCGCCGAGCCAGCGGATGAATTCGCCGGCCAGGAAAGCGGTCGGCGTCTGGTCTTGCGAATAGACCGGCGGCGCGTTGGTCACGTCGCGTTCCGCTTGCCCGTTGGCCGGACGGTGGATGCCGGGGCTGCCCGCGCCGATATCGATGCCCTGTGCCTGCAGCCATGACAGCCACTGCTTCTGATGCTCGGGCAGGGCTTGGCGCACGGTGAATCCCGGCAGCACGCCCTCATAGCTGCGCAGCCGCGGATCCTCGGGGGAGAGTTGCCGGGGATCGAGCGAGACATCGGTGTAGCCGAACAGGGTCGGATCGTAGCCCGCCGCGCGCGCCGAAAGCGCGATATTGCCATGGCGCGCGTCGAGCGGCGTGCCGTTGCGGCAGACGCGATTGTTCATCTGGTAGAGCCCGGTATAGAGGCAGGCGCGGGCCGGCGAGCAGGGTGCTGCGCCTCCGTAGTGCCGGCGGAAGAGCACGCCCTGCGCGGCGAGCGCATCCGCATTCGGCGTCTTCACCACCGGGTGGCCGGCGGCCGACAGGCAATCGCCACGCCACTGGTCGCAGGTGATGAGGAGAACATTCGGGCGGCTCGGCGGTTTGTCCAAGATCGTCTCCTTGTGGAAGCACCCAGATGGAACGGAAATCATCGGCGTTGCAAGCCGAAGCCGGTAATGGATTGGTGAACATATTCTGCAAGGTCGTTCACTTTTATGACACAGTCCATTCTGTGTTTGCCCGCTTTGCCGCCGGCCCGCCTATGCTCATATTGGCGTGGACAGCGGCGAGGGCCGCACAAGGACAAGGGAAGGAGCACGATCATGCTCAATCAGATCAAGGGCCTGCATCACGTCACCTCGATGGCGAGCGACGCGCGCCGCAACAATGAGTTCTTCACCAAGAAGCTCGGCCTGCGCCGGGTGAAGAAGACCGTCAATTTCGACGCGCCGGACGTCTACCATCTCTATTACGCCGACGAGGTCGGCACGCCGGGCTCGGTGATGACCTATTTCCCGTTCCCCGATATCGGCAAGGGCCGTCATGGCGTCGGCGAAGTCGGCACCACGGTGTTCTCGGTGCCGGAAGGCACGCTCGCCTATTGGGAAAAGCGCTTCGCCGACGAGGGCGTGGGCAACGTCGCCCGCAGCGAAAGTTTTGGCGAAAAGCGGCTGACCTTCACCGGCCCCGACGGGGATAGTTTCGCGCTCGTCGAGGACAAGGCCGACAAGCGTGCCCCCTGGGTCAAGGGCGGCGTTCCTGGCGACGAGGCGATCCGCGGCTTCCACTCGGTCTCGCTCCGGCTGAAGGATGGCGGCGCCACGGAGGAACTGCTTAAGTTCATGGGCTATGAGGAGGTCGACAAGTCCGGCAATGTCAGCCGGCTGGCGATCAAGAACGGCAATGGCGCCGACGTCGTCGACATCGAATCGCTGCCGGGCGCCGGCTTTGCCAACCTCGGCGCCGGCTCAGTGCACCACGTCGCCTTCGCGGTCGAGGATCGCGCCAAGCAGCTCGACGTGCGCAAGGCGCTGATCGACACGGGCTATGGCGTGACGCCGGTCATCGATCGCGACTATTTCTGGGCGATCTATTTCCGCACGCCGGGCGGCGTGCTGTTCGAGGTGGCGACCAACGAACCGGGATTCGACCGCGACGAGGACACCGCGCATCTCGGCGAGGCGCTGAAGCTGCCGACGCAGCATCAGCATTTGCGGCCTTATCTCGAAGAGCATCTGCAGAAGCTGGAAGGCTGAACCATGAGCAAGGACGCTTACATCCACAAAGTGCTGCCCGGTTCGCCGGGCGGCCCACTGCTCCTCGTCTTCCACGGCACTGGGGCGGACGAGAACCAGCTTCTTGGCTTCGGCCGCGAGCTTATACCTTCGGCGACGATCGTCTCGCCGCGTGGCGACGTGTCGGAGCATGGTGCCGCCCGCTTCTTCCGCCGCACCGGCGAGGGCGTCTACGACATGGACGACCTGGCGCGCGCGACATCGAAGATGGCGGGCTTCGTCAAGGCGCATGTCGAGACGGCGAAGCCTTCGGCGGTGTTCGGCCTCGGCTACTCCAACGGCGCCAACATCCTGGCCTCGGTGGTGTTCGCCGAGCCAGGCTTGTTCGACGCCACGGTGCTGATGCATCCGCTGATCCCGTTCGAGCCTCGCGTCCAGGGTAGCCTTGCCGGCCGCCGTATCCTGATCACGGCCGGCAGGCGCGACCCGATCTGTCCGCCCAACCTGACGTCGCGGCTCGAGGCTTATTTGCGCGCCGACGGCGCCGATGTCACAGCGGAATGGCACGACGGCGGGCATGAGGTTTGGCCGAATGAAATCGAAGCGGCGCGGCGGCTGTTCGCGCTCGCGCCCGCTGAAGGAGGCAAGAACAATGGCTGACCAACTGCCCGAGATCGAACTGGAGGACCGCGGCTCCAAGGGACGCTACGTGCTGCGCGGACCCGGCGGCGCCGAGGCCGAGATGACCTTCACCAAGATCGGTGAGCACCAGCTCATCATCGACCACACCGAGGTGCCGGATGTCTTTCGCGGCCAGGGCGCCGGGCTTCGGCTCGTCACCCGCGCGGTCGAGGACGCACGCGCTGCCGGCAAGAAGATCATCCCGCTCTGCCCCTTCGCCAACGCCCAGTTCCGCCGCCATCCGGAATGGGCGGATGTACTGAAGCAATGAGCTTTTCCCTTCTCCCACAAGGGGAGAAGGAGAAGCCATTGGCATTTGCACGGCCCGATCATCTTGCCTAAGTTGACGGTTCGCCCGGACGAACCTTCGTCCCGCCTGTCCCCGATTTGAATGGCTTCCCTGATGACCGATACCGACCTGATCCCCGTTTTCGACGGACATAACGACACGCTGCTTCGGCTCTACCAGTCGAAGGAAGCCGACGTCGAAAAGCTGTTCATCGAGGGGACGCCGGGCGGCCATATCGACCTGCCGCGCGCCAGGAAGGGCGGCTTTGCCGGCGGCATGTTCGCTATCTTTCCGCCGCCGGTCGAGAAGTCGAAGCGCGGCGCCGTGCCGCCGGCGCCGAGCGACAACGAGCCGCTGCCGCCGGAACTGCCGCAGGCCGAGGCGATCACCTCGACCATCGGCATGGCCTCGATCCTGTTCCGGCTGGAGCGCGCCGGCGCGCTGACCGTCTGCCGCAGCGCCGGCGATGTGCGCGACGCGATGGCGAAGGGCTCGATCGCCGCCGTGTTCCACATCGAAGGCGTCGAGGCGATCGATCCCGGGCTTGCCATGCTCGACGTGCTGCACGCCGCAGGGCTGCGTTCGCTGGGCATCGTCTGGAGCCGGCCGAACGCTTTCGGCAATGGCGTGCCGTTCCGCTTCCCGTCCTCGCCCGATACCGGGCCTGGCCTCACCGACGCCGGCAAGGCGCTGGTCAAAGCCTGCAACCAGCTCAGGATCATGATCGACCTGTCGCATCTCAACGAGAAGGGTTTTCGCGACGTCGCGGCGCTGAGTGACGCGCCGCTGGTGGCCACCCATTCCAACGTGCATGCGATCTGCGGCCATTCGCGCAATCTGACCGACTGGCAGCTCGGCGCGATCCGCGAGTCCGGCGGCATGGTGGGCCTGAATTTCGCCACCGGCTTCCTGCGCGAGGACGGTCGCATGAACGCCGACACCAGCATCGACATCATGGTGCGCCATATCGACTCGCTCTTACAGGCGCTGGGCGAGGACGGCGTCGGCCTGGGCTCCGATTTCGACGGCGCAATGATCCCGGCCCCCATCGGCGACGTCGCCGGCTTGCCGAAGCTCATCGACGCGCTTGCCGCGCGCGGTTTCGGACGCACGCTGATCGAGAAGATCGCCTATCGTAACTGGTTGAGCGTGTTGGAAAGGACGATCGGCTGAGCGCGTTACAGCGCGTAACCCATGCGCTTAAGCCATTCCTTGCCGACGGCGCGATCGCGGATGATCGGCAAGGGGTTTTCCGCGTCGAGCCGGGCGCAGATGCGGTAGACCTCGAGCGTCTCGGCGTTCATCTCGCCGCGCTTGAAGAAGAACATGGCCGCCGCGTAGCGGGTGCGGCCGGACCACATCTCGCCGAGCGGCGTGTTGACCAACTGCCACTGCTCGGTGGCCTCCGCTTCCAGGTCTTCCGCTTCGCTTGCCATGGTCAAAAGTCCGCTGGCGGGTTGGCTGTGCGGCGGTCGAGCTTGATGAAGGGCCGCGGCACCACTTTCGCTCGTTTCATCAGCTTCTGGTACTGCAGCTCGCGCATGGCGTAGATCTCGACCCAGAGGTCGTCGACGATGGTATCGCCATAAGGCCGCCGCAGCGAGGCAAGCGCGATGTTGCGCTTGGCCATGGGCGACCACATCGCCGCGCTGACCAATCCGACCTCCTGGCTTTTGCGGTAGTAGACGATGGCGTGTTCGGCCGGAATGTTGCCTTCGATCTCCAGCCCGACCAACACATGCCGCAGCTTCTTCTTCGACCGGGCTTCGAGGATGGCGCGGCGACCGTTGAAGTGGCCCTTTTGCGGATCGATCATGAAGCCGAGGCCGATCTCGTCCGGCATGCGCAGGCGGTCCGTGCGGATGGCGTGCTCGGCAGCTGTGAAGTCGCCGTTGGCGACGATCAGCCCGGCTTCGAGGCGAGCGCGGTTCAACGCCGTATAGCCGATGGCGCGGATGCCGCGCAGTTCGCCCGCCGCCATCAGCCGGTCCCACAGGCTCAGCGCCTTGTCCGCCGGCACGAACAGCTCGTAGCCGAGATCGCCGGTGAAGCCGGTGCGCGATATGGTCAGGGCAGCGCCATCATGCGCGAATTCGGCGAGGTCGAAGACCTTCAGCCGCTCGATGCCGGCAAAGCCCGCGTCGCGCAGGATAGCGAAGGATGTCGGGCCCTGCAGCGCCAAGCCGGCAACCGCCTCGGTCTCTTCCTCGACACTGACCTCGTAGCGGATCGCGCTGTCCAGCAGCCAGGGCAAGTGCCGTTCCTGCGAGCACAGCCGGAAGCGTGTCGGCGAGAGCCTGAACAAAGTGCCATCGTCGAGCACGAAACCTTCGTCGTCGCACCAGGCGGTATAGTGGACGCGACCCGGTTTCAGTTTGGTCACATCGCGCAAGGTGATGCGATCGAGATAGGCTTCGGCGTCCGGACCTTCGATCCGGTATTTCGTCATCGGCGAGATGTCGAACAGCGCCGCCTGACTGCGGATGGCGAAATATTCGAGCTCCTCATCCCACAGCGAATGTGGCGCGCGGTAGCCGGCCCAGTTGTACCAATCCTGCTTCAATCCGAGCGCGTCGATGCGTGGCTGGAACGGCGTGCCGAGCCGCAGCGTGCGGAAATGGGATTGCGCGAGGGTGCGGGCGTCGGTTGACGGCTTGATGGCGGGATGATGGTTCATGACGGCGTTCCTTCGCCGTAGAGCGCTTCAGCGATTTGCAAAAACATCCTATGCCCTCATCGCGATGATGCGGCGCGCGGCGTTGAGGCCCGGCGCGCCGGAGATGCCGCCGCCCGGATGCGAGCCGGCGCCGGCAAGGAACAGCCCTTCGAGCGGCGTGTCGTAGCCCGACCAGCCGGAGACGGGCCGCGACATCAGCATCTGGTCGGCCTGCAATTCGCCGTGATGCCAGTGGCCGCCGGGCATACGGTAGCGCGCCTCTATGTCGGCGGGCGTCAACAGCTCGGCGTGGCGCACCGTCGCGCCGATGCCGGGCGCATAGGTTTCGAGCTGCGCCATGATCGCCTTGAGGAATTGCGGCTTGCCGGCGGTCCAGCCCTCTCTAAGCGCATGGGGCGCATATTGCACCACCGCCGAGAGCACGCAGGCACCGGACGGCGCGAGTGCGGGATCGGCGAGGCTGGGCAGCGTGATCTCCATCACCGGCTCGGGCGAGAACTCGCCATATTTCGACGGGTTGAAGGCGCGCTCGACATGGTCGGGCGAAGGCGCGATGACGAGGCGGCCTTTGTGGCCGGCGGCGTCGACGCCGGTGAATTGCGGCGGCCGGTCGAGCGCCAGATGGAGCTTGGCCGCGTCGCCCTTCATGCGGATGTTCTTTACCTTGCGCACGAAGCCGGTGTCGACCTCGCGCGGCCCGACCAGATCGAGGATCGTGGTTGCGGGGTTGATGGCCGAGACGACCGTCTTGGCGCGCAGCGTCTCGCCGCCCTGCGTGAGGACGCCGACGGCGCGGCCCTTCTCGACGATGACCTTGGCGACCGGCGAAGCCGGGCGGATCGAAACGCCCGCGTTTTCCGCCGCCGCGCGGATGGCGGCGACGACGGCGCCCATGCCGCCCTTCGGCTGCATCTGCGCGCCGGCGAGGCCGCCGATCTCGCCGGCCATCCTATAGTAGAGGCCGAGCAGCGAGGTCGGCGAGCGCGGTCCGAGATGGGAACCCAGCGTCGCGTCGAAGGCGAGCAGGCCCTTCAGCCGATCGTCAGACAGCTGTTCGTCGAGCAGGTCGTAGACATTCATCAAAAGCACGCGCAGGAAGTCGCGCATGTCTTCCTTGCCGAGCCGCTTCAGCGCCAACGCGGTCTGGCCGAGGCCGGTCATTTCCGCCAGCGACATGCCGGCAAGGTCCGGCGGGCGGCGCGACAGGAAAGGCTTCAGCACGCCGGCATAGCGCAGCAATTGCGCGCGCAAGTCTTTCCAGGCGGACTGCTCCGAAGGGCTGGCGCCGGTCAGCACCTCGCCATAGGCGCCATGCAGCACCAGCGGACCGTCTCTCGACAGCGCCACCGACGGCACGAAATCGCCGCGCTCGATCTTCAGGCCGTGCCGCTGCAGCTCCAGCGTTTTCACGACATCGGGATGCAGACGATTGAGCAGATGCGCGACGGCGGAAGTGCGAAAACCCGCCGCGAACTCCTCGGTGCGCGCGGCGCCGCCGACCTCGTTGCCGGCTTCGAGGACCAGCACCTTGCGGCCGGATTTGGCCAGCGTAGCGGCGGCAACGAGGCCGTTGTGGCCGCCGCCGATGACGATGGCGTCCCAGTTCAAATCAGATGACGTCATGGGCGGGGCTCATATGCAGGGTCGGCTTGGCGAGATCGCGCAGGATCTCGGCGGCGGCATTGCGTCCGGGCGCGCCCATGACGCCGCCGCCGGGATGAGTGGAGGAGCCGCACATATAGAGCCCGCCGACCGGCGACCGGTATTGCGCGTAACCGGGCACCGGGCGATTGAACAGCAACTGGTCGAAGGTGAGCTCGCCTTGAAAAATGTTGCCTTCGGTGAGGCCGACCTCGGCTTCGATTTCGCGCGGCGTGCGCACTTCCATATGGACGATGCGGTCGCGGAAGCCGGGCGAATATTCGGCGATCTGGGAAATCACGCTTTCGGCGAAGCCATCGCGGTCGGCGTCGGTCCAGTCGCGGCCGTCGATCTTGGGCGGCGCGTATTGCACGAAGCAGCTCATGAAGTGCTTGCCCGGCGGCGCCATGGTCGGGTCGAGCGTGGTCGGGATCATCATGTCGAGGAAGGGATCGGCCGACCAGCGCCCGGCCTTCCAGTCGTCATAGGCGCGCTCCATGCGTTCGATGGAATCAGTGAAATGCATATCGGCGCGATAGACCGGCGAATCCTTCGGCAGAGCCGGGAATTCGGGGAGTGAATCCAGCGCGATGTTGACCTTGCCGGACGAGCCGCGGATCTTGAAATTCCGGACGCGGCGCAGGAAGATATCGGGCAGTTCTTTTTCCTCGACCAGCTTCAGGAAGGTGCGCTTGACGTCGGCGTTGGAGATGACGAGCTTGCCAAAGATCTCCTCGCCGCCGGCGAGCACGACGCCCTTGGCCTTGCCGTTCCTGATCAGCACATGGTCGACCTCGGCGCCAGTGCGGATGGTGCCGCCGCTAGCCTTGAAAGACGCGGCCAGCGCCTTGGTAACGGCGCCCATGCCGCCGCGCGCATAGCCCCAGGCGCCGACCGAACCATCGACCTCGCCCATATAGTGGTGGAGCAGAACATAGGCCGTGCCGGGCGACATCGGGCCGAGCGCCGTGCCGATGATGCCGGAAAGCGCGAAGTTCGCCTTGATGACGTCGGTCTCGAAATATTCGTCGAGGAAGTCCGAGATCGACATCGTCCAGAAGCGCAGGGTCAGCGCCATTTCCTCGGCCGAGAGACCGGCGAATTTCTTCCCCAGATAGAGCAGTTCGCCGAGATCGCGTGGCTTGAAGCTGGTCGGGTCCGCCGCGGTGCGCATCAAGAGCGGCTGGATGAAGCGGCACTGCCTTGTGACGTCGCGTGAATAGCGGTCATAAGCCTCGGCGTCACGCTTCGAGAAACGGGCGAACTCACGGCGATGCGCATCGTGGTCGCGGTAGTTGGCGAGGTAGTCGCCGTCGCGCGTGAACACGGCGCCGCCTTCGTAGGAGATTACCTGCAGGCCGAAGCGCGGCAGCTCCAGATCGCGCATGATCTCGGGCCGGAACAGCGAGCAGACATAGGAGCAGTTCGAATAGAGGAAGCCCGGCGTCAGCTCGCGGCTGGTGGCCGCGCCCCCGACCCAGTCGTTCTTCTCGACCATCAGCACATCCAGGCCGGCGCGCTGCAGATAGCAGGCATTGACCAGGCCGTTGTGGCCGCCGCCGATGACGATCGCGTCCCATGCCTTCATGCGCGCTGAACCTCCATCCGGTTTCCCCTATCTTCTTGTTTTAACGCAATTCCGGACGGAAAACCGCCTCACGCTTTTCCTGGAATTGCTCGGTGCGTTTTGTTCCCCGATTGCTCGAATTTGGCACGGATCACGGTTTTTTGTCCAGCGATATTGAATGAATGTTCAACAAATGGTGTTGCGTTTTCCCGTTGATGCGCTAGGCTTTGCCCGCGTTCTGGACTGATCCGCATCGGTATTTGGGGTTGAAGATCCGATGATCGAAACGGCTGACGCCGAGCCGGAATATGACGACACCGCCATTCGCTTCCTCGAAGCGCTGTGGGGCGAGGGTTACCTGTCGCCGGGCGGCCCGGAAGAGGTCGACCGCGTGGTCGAAGGCCTCTCGCTCAAGGGCAAGACGATCCTCGATGTCGGTTGCGGCGCCGGCGGCATCACGTTGCATCTGGCCGCGCGGCACGGCGCGGCGCGAGCCACCGGCTTCGACGTCGAGAAGCCGGTGATCGAGACGGCGAGGCGAGGGGCGGCCCGGCAACATCTCGAAGACTGCGTCAGCTTCGTCCAAGCGCCGCCGGGGCCGCTGCCTTTCACGGACGCTTCCTTCGACGTCGTCTTCTCCAAGGACGCGCTGCTGCATGTGCCGGACAAGGACGCGCTGTTCGCCGAAATTTTTCGCGTCCTGAAGCCCGGCGGGGTGTTTGCGGCGTCGAACTGGATGATCGGGCATGACGGCGAGCCGTCGCCTCAGATGAAGGCCTATATCGCGGCCGAGGGGCTCTCCTTCGCCATGGCCTCGCCGGCGCGCTATGCCGAAGCGATGCGGCGCGCCGGCTTTACCGACATTGCCGTCCGCGACCGCAATCCATGGTACCGCGAGGTCGCGCGGGAGGAGCTGGCGCGCCTCAAGGGACCGCTCTACGCGCAGGCCGCCGCGGCGGTCGGCGCGGCCTATGTCGACAAGAACATCAAGACCTGGGAGGCGATGCAGAAGGTGCTTGACAGTGGCGAGCACCGCCCCACTCATCTGCGCGGTTGGAAGCCGGTTGGATAGCCGGCGATGCTGGAGACCGTCACACCCATGAAGACTGCAGAGGCGAGCGGCGCCCTCCCCGAAACGGCACGGAAAGGCGATGCCGAAAAGCGCGGCCGCAAGGCCTCGAAAGAGGTCAGGCAGCTGCAGCTGATCGAGGCGACGATCGATTCACTGGCCAAGCGCGGCTATGCCGAAACGACGATGGCCGACGTGGCCGACGGCGCGGGCCTGTCGCGCGGCATCGTCAACTTCCATTTCGAGAGCAAGGAAAAGCTGCTGATCGCCACGCTGCAGCACATGTATGACGAGTATTCGGCGCATTGGCGTGCCGCGTTGCAGAAGGCGGGCGACGATCCGGCTAGGCAACTGCAGCAGCTGGTATGGGCCGATTTCGACCGCTCGATCTGCAACAAGCGCAAGCTCGCCGCCTGGCTCGCCTTCTGGGGCGAGGCCAAGTCGCGGCCGACCTACCAGGCGCTGAGCAGTTCGCGCGACGCCTATTACCAGCAGGTCTTCATCGACCTCTGCACGACGCTCAAGCAGAGCGGCGGCTACGCCTATGACCCACAGGTCATCGCCCTGGCGCTCAGCGCCATGCTCGAGGGCCTGTGGCTGCGGCTGATGATGGGCACCGAGGACACGACGCGGGAGACGGCCTTGCAGTCGGCGAATGCATTTTTGGCCGCCGCTTTCCCGAAACACTATGGCTAGCAAAAGCCGGGGTTAGCAACGGCCGGCCAAACAAGACCGGCAAAACCAAAAGGGATGGAACAGCATGAAGAAATTCAGCCGACGCCTGACACTGACCGTGGCGCTTGGCGGCGCGCTCGCGGCCTCCGCGGCAGCGTTCGCCGTCGCCGCCGACAAGGACCTGATCGTGTTCGACTGGTCCGGCTACGAGGATCCGAGCTTCCACGGCAAATATGTCGAGAAGAACGGCGACTCTCCGACCTTCGCCTTCTTCGGCGACGAGGATGAGGCGTTCGAAAAGATCCGCTCCGGCTTCAAGTCCGATCTCGGCCATCCCTGCTCGCAGAGCGTGGTGAAGTGGCGCGAGGCGGGCCTGCTGCAGCCGCTCGACACTTCCAAGATCGCCGGCTGGAAGGATCTCAACCCCGGCATCATGGCGATGAAGGATCTCGCCACGACGTCCGACGGCAAGGCCTGGTTCATGCCGTGGGACTGGGGCGACACCCAGCTCACCTACAACTCCGACAAGATCGCCGAAAAGGACGTGCAATCGCTGAAGGCCTTCGCCGATCCGAAATACAAGGGCAAGGTTTCGATCGGCGACAACGTCGACGATGCCTACGCGCTGGCCAGCCTCGCCATCGGGCTCAAGGACTGGACCAAGATGACGGACGACCAGTTCAAGCAGGCGTCCGACTTCCTGCGCCAGGTGCACAAGAATGTCCGCTCCTACTGGACCGACACCACCGACGTCGTGCAATTGCTCTCCGGCGGAGAGGTCGATCTCGCCTGGGCCTGGAACGACGCGGCGGTGCAGTCGCAGGCCGCCGGCGTGCCGATCAAGTCCAAGAAGGACACCGACGAAGGCATCTCGACCTGGGTGTGCGGCTATGTTCTGTTCAAGGACGCGCCCGGCAACATCGACAAGGCCTATGACTACCTCAACGCCGTTAACGATCCGGAAGTCGCCAAGGTGCTGGTCAAGGATTGGGGCTACGGCCAGGCCAATGCCAAGGGCATGGCCGGCGTCGACCCGGCGATCCTGAAGGAAAAGGGCTATGACGACGTGGGAAAATTCGTCGACAAGACGCTGTTCCAGTCGCCGGTGCCTTCCGCGCTCAAGCTGAAGATGATCGCCGAGTTCGAGAAGATCAAAGCCGGCTATTGAGCCGAACTTCAGCGGCCCGCTCACTACAAAGCAGAGCAAGGTGGGCGGGCTCGCCAAAGCCCGGGAATTCTCCTAACCTCACCCGATATGTCCGCAATGGGGGAGTTTCTCGCGCCATGAAAACCATGCTTCGCCGCCTTGCCGTGGCTGCCGTCGTCACCGTCGGCGCGGGTACCGCCTATGCGCTTGCCGAAGGCGGCGACCTCGTCGTCTTCGACTGGTCCGGCTACGAGGACCCGCTGCTGCATCCGGCCTACGCCGCCAAACACGGCGCCGAGCCGACCTTCTCTTTTTTCGGCGACGAGGACGAGGCCTTCGAGAAGATGCGCGCCGGCTTCAAGGCCGACATCGCGCATCCTTGCTCGCAAAGCGTGGTGAAATGGCGCGAGGCCGGGTTGCTGCAACCGCTCGATACCTCGAAGATCGCCGGCTGGAAGGACCTCAATCCAGGCATCATGGCGATGAAGGATCTCGCCACCACCGCCGACGGCAAGGCCTGGTTCATGCCTTTCGACTGGGGCAACACTTCGCTGCTCTATCGCACCGACAAGGTGACCGCCGACGAGGCGCAGTCGCTGAAGATCTTCGCCGATCCGAAATTCAAGGGCCGCGTCACCATCGGCGACAATGTCGATGACGCCTATGCGCTGGCGAGCCTGGTCATCGGCCTGAAAGACTGGACCAAGATGACCGACGAGCAGTTCAAACTGGCCTCCGCCTTCCTGCGCGACGTGCACAAGAACATCCGCTTCTACTGGACCGACGACACCGACCTCAACCAGGCTTTCACGGGCAACGAAGTCGATCTGGTCTGGGGCTGGAACGAGACCTATGTGACGTTGAAAGGGCAGGGCCTGCCTATCGCCATGAACCGCGACACCAAGGAAGGCATCTCAACGTGGGTGTGCGGCTATGTGCTGCTCAAGGATGCGCCGGGCAAGCCTGACCAGGCCTATGATTTCTTGAGCGCCGTCAACGCGCCGGACGTTTCGGAGTATATGGTGAAGACCTTCGGCTACGGTCACGGCAACAGCGCGGGCATGGCGGCGATGGACCAGAAGCTGCTCACCGAACGCGGCTTCGACAATCTCGACAAGTTCCTCGACAAGACGCTGTTCCAGCAGCCGATTGCGCCGGACCTCAAGCAGCGCATGGTCGCCGAGTTTGAGAAGATCAAGGCCGGCTATTGAGCAGCAGCATCGAAAGAACCGACGTCGTCATCGTCGGCGCCGGCTTCACCGGCCTGTCCGCCGCGCTCGACTTTCAGCGCGCCGGCGTCGATTTCCTTGTGCTGGAGGCGCGCGACCGCGTCGGTGGCAGGGTGGAGGCTGTCCGCAATGGACTCGGCGAACTGATCGACAGCGGCGGCCAGTTCCTGTGCCAGGACATGCCTGAGCTGATGGCGCTGGCCAAGGCGCGCGGCAAGACTTTCGTCGAGACCTATATCGAAGGCGAGTTCATCACCCATCCGTGGATGTCGGTCGAGGAGGCCGAGCGGACCTACCAGGTCGCGATGGCGATCCGCGAGCGCATGAACAGGATCGAGCCGGACGATCCGTCGATCGCTGGGCTGACGGTCGCGACATGGCTCAAGCGCCAAAAAGACACGACCGACGCCAAGGCCGCCTTCCGTTCTATGATCGAGGGCCTGTGGTGCCTGGCGCTGGACAAGGTGCCGCTGTGGTACCTGATCGACAATGATCGCCGCATCACCAACGAAGTATTCGAGCTGCAGTATTTCCTGCGCGAGACGATGCAGTCGCTGGCCGACGATCTGGCGGCAGACCTTGGTGATCGGCTGCGGCTGAATGAGCCGGTTGCGCGCGTCGAGCATGGGCCGCAAGGCGTTCGGATCGTTTCGGCCCGCGGTGTGATCGAAGCGCGCGCGGCGCTGATCGCCTTGCCGCCGGCGACGGCCGCGAAGCTCGATTTCGTGCCTGCCCTGCCGGCGGCGCTCGCAGGCGCGCTCGGCGTCTGGGAAAGCGGCGCGGTGATCAAGATCCTGGTGCGCTACGCAAAGCCGTTCTGGCGCGAGCGCACCTTGAGCGGCATGGTGATGTGGCGCGACCAGCCGGGGCTGTTTGCCTGCGACGCCAGCAAGGATGCCGACCATGTCGCGCTTGTCGTCTTTGTCGGCGGGCCGCTGGCGCTGCGTTGGCATGCGCTCGGCGAGGCGGCATTGCAGGCGGAAATCACCGCGAGGCTTGTCCAGGCGCTCGGCCCGCAGGCCGCCGACATCGTCGATTTCAGCGTGCGAGACTGGACGCATGACCGCTGGAGCGGCGGCGCCTATAGCGATCTCATTACCGACGTGACCGCACGCGATGCCGAGCGCGTGATCCTTGCCGGCGCGCCGCCGGTCCATTTTGCATGTTCGGAACTGTCGCCGTCATTTCCGGGCTATGTCGAAGGCGCGATCGTGGCGGGGCGCATCGCCGCGCAGAAAATCATCGACGGGGCTTCAACTTCTTGGACTAGCCGAGCGTGATCTCCCCGGATATCGGCGTCATGTCGATCGACGAACTGATTTTCCGCATATCCTCCTCAGTCGCAGGATTGTAGACGACCATGCTGAGGTCCGGCCTGCCGTCGACGGCGAAAGAGGAATACTCGAAGGCAAGCGGACCGAGCGTCGGGTGGCGTATGTGCTTGACAGCTTCGCCGTATGCGCCGCGAACATCGTTGTCGTGCCACATCGCCCTGAACTCGGGGCTAAGCCGGCAGAGTTCATCAACAAGAGGCTCCGCTTCCGCTCCGGCCCCCGCACGCGCGGCATCCACACGGAACATCCCCACCAGATGGCGCGCCATGCTGTCCCAATCGTACTGCGCTGCGCGAACGCGCGGGTCGAGGAAGACGATGCGCAGCACATTGCGCTGATCCGGCGGCAGGGATCCGTAATCGCCCAGCATAACGGTGGCGGCGCGATTCCAGGCGACTACGTTCCAGGTCGCCGTTCGGATGAGCGCAGGGCTTGGCTCCAACGCCTCAAGGACGCGCCGCAGTCGTGGCGTAACACCATCGTCCCGTCGGTAGCGCACCTCGGGCGGGCGGCCGAGGCCAAGCAGAAAAAGGTGCTCCCGCTCGATATCCGTCAGCATGAGCGCGCGCGAGATCCGGTCGAGGACGTCCGGCGAAGGCGCGCCGCCGCGCCCTTGTTCAAGGCATGTGTACCACGTCGGGCTGATGTTGGCCCGCTGCGCCACTTCCTCACGACGCAAGCCGCTTGTGCGGCGCTTGGCGGGGAAGCCGAGAGCGCCTGGATCGAGCTTGCCTCGACGATCCCGGAGGTAGGTACCAAGACGGTTCTCCATATCCGGATGCTTGCTTATGGTGTTATTCATTTTACTACCATAATCTCCCTACTTTACTATCATAATCCGAACGACGACATGTGTCTCCAGCGAAATTTGGAGACATTGCTCATGCGTGTGTTTGTCACTGGCGCCACAGGATGGATCGGCTCGGCCGTCGTCAAAGAACTGGTTTCCGCAGGACACCAGGTCACGGGACTGACCACCACGGCAGACGGAGCAGAGAGGCTGAAAAAGCTGGGAGCGAAGGCGCGTGTGGGAAGGCTCGCTCAACACGATCTGCTTCGCGACGCGGCCGCGCGATCCGATGCCGTGATCCACACGGCTTTCATTCATGACCTGTCCCACATGAGCTTGACGACACGCCTGCGCCTGTTCGCGGGGGCGCTCAGCGGAGGTGTCGTCGCCAGCTTCCTGCGAATTCTTGCTGAAACCGAGTCCGGGGCGATCCGGGCTCTGGGCTCAGGCCTGGAAGGTTCCGGGCGCCCCCTCGTGGTGACGTCGGGAGTCGCCTTCCTGCCGCAAGGGAAGATTTCGACGGAAAGCGACGACCATATGTCGGACAGCCCAAATCGTTCTTTCTCCGAGGCGGCGGCCCTAAGCCTGATTGCGCGCGGCGTCCGTTCCTCCATCATCCGGCTGGCACCGACCGTGCACGGCTTCGGCGATCGCGGATTTGCCGCGCAGATCATCGCAACCGCCCGTAAGAAGGGCGTCTCTCCCTATATCGATAATGGTGCCAACCGATGGGCTGCGGTGCATCGACTCGACGCAGCCAAGCTGTTCCGGCTCGCCTTGGAAAAGGGCGTCAGCGGCGCAAAATATCATGGGGTTGGCGAGGTCGGCATCCCGTTTCGCGATATTGCTTCTTTGATCGCGACCAGGCTCCGGCTGCCTGCCGTCGGCATTCCCGCCGCCAAAGCGGCCAAGCATTTTGGAATTCTGAGCAATTTCGTAGGTCTCGATAACCCTGCGTCCAGCGAGTGGACTCGCCAGGCGCTCGGCTGGGTTCCTGAACAGGAGAGCCTGCTCGCCGACATGGACGCCCACTACTTTGCGCCAGGGTCCTGACTAATCCGACATCGCGACCAAAGCCTCGGGGTCGTAGGCGAGGCGGATCGAGGTGCCGACCGGGATGTCGTCGGCGCCGAAATCATTGGTCTCGGTGACCGAGAGCGGCTTTTCCAGCCCCGGGATCTCGACAATCAGATGGGTGATCTCGCCGAAATAGTGGCGCTCGACCACCTTGCCGGCGACCTCGAATTTCGCTGTCGCATTGTCCCACAGGACGCGCAGGCGTTCGGGCCGGATGCCAAGCGTCGCCGCGCCGCCATTGCGGACGAAAGCCCTCGGCTTGTCGGTCTTGACGCGGCCGAAGCCCAGCGTGTCGAGCACGAGCGAAGCGCCGTTCTCCTCGACGATCTCGGCCTTGACGAAATTCATGCCGCCGAGGAAGTCGGCAACCTTGCGGTTGACGGGGCGCTGGTAGATCTCCTTCGGCGAAGCGACCTGCGCGATGCGGCCGCCGAACATCACGGCGATGCGGTCGGACATGGCCAGGGCCTCGTACTGGTCGTGCGTGACCAGCACGAAGGTGATGCCGACCGCCTGCTGCAGGCGGCGCAATTCGACCTGCATCTGCTCGCGCAGCTTCTTGTCGAGCGCCGAGAGCGGTTCATCCAAGAGCAGCACTTTGGGTCGCATGACCAGCGCCCGGGCCAAAGCGACGCGCTGGCGCTGGCCGCCGGAAAGCTCGGTGGCGCGACGCTTGCCGAGACCGGTGAGCGACACCTGCGCCAGCGCTTCCTCAACGCGGCGCTTCTCCTCGCCGGCGTCGAGCCTCAGCCGCCTCAGCCCATAGGCGACATTCTGCTCGACATTGAGATGCGGGAAGATCGCGTAGCTCTGGAAGACCATGTTGGTCGGCCGGCGGTTGGCGGGAATGCCGTCCATCGGCTGGCCGTCCACGGCAATGGAGCCGCTGGTCGGCGTGTCGAAACCGGCGATCATGCGCAAGAGCGTGGTCTTGCCGCAGCCCGAGGGCCCGAGCAGGGAGAAGAACTCGCCCTCCCTGATCGCCAGCGAGGCATTGTCCAGCGCCTTGAAGGCGCCGTAGCTGCGCGTCACGTCGCGGATCTCGATCATGGTGCGATCCGATTGGGTACGTTCGGATTGGACCCGCTCAAGCATAGAGGCCTCCCTCGTTCTGGGTGCGTCTCGCCGCGCGGCGGCGCAGGATTTCGGCAATCGTCATCAGCAGGAAGGACGCAAAGAGTAGCAAGGTGCCGAGCGCCAGCACACTGGGAAGCTTGGCCGCGAAGCGCAACTGGCCCCAGATGTAGATCGGCAGCGTCGCCTCGGTGCCGGTGAGGAAAAAGGCGATGATGAATTCGTCGAGCGAGATCGTGAAGCAGACGAGCAGGCTGGAGATGATCGCCGGCGCGACCATCGGCAGCGTCACGCGCCGGAAGGTGCCGAAGGCGCTCTCGCCGAGATCGGCGGAAGCCTCCTCCAGGCTGCGGTCGAAGCCTTCGAAGCCGGAGGTCAGCACGGTCATCGAATAGGGAATGCAGACCAGCACGTGGCCGAGCACGACGGTGAACAGCGACAGGCTGAGGCCCAGTTGCAGCATGACCAAAAGCATCGAGATGGCGACGATGACCTCCGGCAGCACCAGCGGCGCCATGATCAGCCCGTTGATGGCGCGGCGGCCCGGGTAACGGTAGCGGGTTATCGAGCGGGCGGCGAGGATGCCCAGCACCGTTGACAGGATCGCGGCGGAGACGCCGACGATCAGGCTGTTCCAGGAGGCGTCGATCAGCGCCGGCGTGCGCGGCAGGTCCTCATACCAGTGCAGCGTGACGCCCGAGAGCGGGAATTTCGGCGTCGCTGCCGTATTGATCGAGAAGATCGGCAGGAAGATCACCGGCAGATAAAGGAAAAGCAGATAGAGGACGGCGTAACTCGAGAGCCAGCCGGGCAAGAAACGTCTTATCGCCGTCATCGTGCCAGCCTCTGCAGGGCGCGGAAGACCAGCACGGTGGCGCCGGCCATCAGCGAGACGATGATCATGGTGGTGACGGAGAGCGCGGCACCCAGCGGCCAGTTCGACGCCTTGCCGAACTGCGCCTGGATGGCGTTGGCGATCATCACGCCGTCCTTGCCGCCGACCAGTTTCGGCGTGACGTAGTCGCCGACGGTCGGGATCATGACGATCAGCGCCGCCGAGATGACGCCGGGCGCCGACAGCGGCAAGGTGACGCGCAGGAAGGAGCGCAGCGGCCCGTCGCCGAGGTCGGTCGCCGCTTCGACCAGGGTCCGGTCGACCTTCTCCAGCGAAACGAAGATCGGCAGGATGGCGAAGGTCGCCCAGGCATGGGTCAGCGTGATGATGACGGCGGTGGAATTGTAGAGCAGCGCGTCCGATGGCTCTTGGATGATGCCGAGGCCCATCAGGCCGGAGTTGAGCACGCCGTTATAGCCGAGGATCACTTTCCACGACATCACCCGCAGCAGGTAGCTGGTCCAGAACGGGATGGTGATGAGGAACAGCCACAGGCTCTTGTGGCGGCCGCCATGGAAGGAAATGAAATAGGCGATCGGGTAGGCAAGCGCCACGGTCAGCAGACTGACCGTCAGCGAGATGTAGAGCGAGCGCCAAAGCAGGTCGCGGTAGATCGGCTCGGTCAGCGCGATCCGGTAATTCTCCAGCGTGAATGTGTGGTCGATGGTGAGATAGTTCTGCGTCCAGAAGGAATGCGCGATGACGACCAGGATCGGCAGGACGAGAAGAATAAGGGCATAAACGAAGGTCGGACTGATCAGGGCAAAGCCCTGGACGGCTTCCGATTGCAGAAAGGGACTTCGTCTCGATCCCGCCATGCGCAGCGGGGGCGTCCCTTCCGCCGCCGCCGTCATTGCAGCGCTCCGGGCGTGATTTCGGTAGCTGGCTCGGACTGTCCCGCCATGCGGCCTTCCCATTCGTGGCGCCGGCCGCCTGTTCCCGATTTATGCTCGGAGCGCGATCGCTCCTGGCTTGCCGGCTTTCTTTCATCATGAGCGCATCCGCCGATTGAAATCAAGCGCTATTTCTGCGATATTGATTGAACGGATATTCAAAATGAAGTGATGAAAAGCCGAATTTCCATGGTTTTCCACGCCCGTTTGATATCCGACGAAAATCTGACAACTCTGGCAATGCGAGGCGAAAATGGCGGCTCAAAGCAAGATCAAGGCAGGCGAACTCATCGAGCCCGGCGATGGCGATGCGGTCGAGCTCGCCAAGCGCCACCTCGTGCAGCCTTGGCCTTATGCCGGCTCGGTCGGCAACGAAGCCCGCGCGCTGATCGGCGAGGGTGACGGCATCTACATCACCGACGGCTCCGGCAAGCGCCTGATCGACGGCCCGGCCGGCATGTGGTGCATCAATGTCGGCCATCGCCGCGAGGAACTGGCCAAGGTCATGTACGACCAAGCGATGGCGCTCTCCTACAACACGCCATGGTACACGATGAACGCGCCCTCGGCCGAGCTTGCCCGGCGCATCGCCGATGCGGCGCCTGGCGACCTCAGCCACGCCTTCTTCACCACCGGCGGCTCGTCGGCGGTGGAGACGGCGCTGCGCTTCATGCAGTTCTACAACAATGTGCGCGGACGACCGGAGAAGAAGCTCATCCTCAGCCGCGGCGGCGCCTATCACGGCTCGACCTATCTGTCGGCCTCGCTCAACGGCCGCCCGCGCGACCGCGACTGGATGGACGGCGCCGACGAGCTGGTGGTCAAGCTGTCCTCGCCCGATCCGTTCCGGCGCCCGAAAGGCATGGGCGTTGCCGCCTTCACCGATTTCCTGGTCGACCAGTTCCGCGACACCGTCGCGCGTGTCGGCGCCGACCGGATCGGCGCCTTTGTCGGCGAACCGGTGCAGGCTTCCGGAGGCGTCATCGTGCCGCCGGACGGTTATCTCAAGCGCATCCGCGAGATTTGTCGCGACAACGATATCCTCTATGTCTCGGACGAGGTGGTGACCGGCTTCGGGCGGCTCGGCCATGTCTTTGCCTCCGGCGATATGTTCGGCATCGAGCCGGACATGATCACCTTCGCCAAGGGCGTCACATCGGGCTATTTCCCGCTAGGCGGCGTCATCATCTCCGAGCGGCTGCTGGAAGAGCTGCGGCGCTCCAACCATCCCGACGCGTTGTTCGGCCATGGCCTCACCTACACCAGCCATCCGATCGGCTGCGCGGTGGCGCTGAAGAATCTCGACCTGCTGGAAGAGGGCGTGCTTGCCCATACGCGCGAGATCGCGCCCTATTTCCAGGCGCGGCTGAAGACGCTGGAAGAATTGCCGCTGGTCGGAGAGGTGCGCGGCATGGGGATGATGGCTTGCGTCGAATGCGTCGCCGACCGCGAAAGCAAGGATCCGCTGCAGCTCGACAAGGATGTGGGAAAACGCATTGATGCGCATTGCCACGAGCTTGGCCTCCTGGTGCGGCCGCTGATCAACATGTGCGTGATGTCGCCGCCGCTGATCATCAGCCGCGAGCAGGTCGACGACATGGTGGCGATTTTGCGCGAAGGGATTTCGCGGACGATGGACGATTTGCGGAAAGAGGGCGCGTGGCGGGGGTGACCTTATCTTCCTTCTCCCCGTGGAACGGGGAGAAGGAAGAGCCTCATCCCCTCGACCGCAGCGCGTCGTTCAGCCCCCACATGTCCTTTTCCTCGGGCGCGGTTTCCAGGCCGAGAACCGGGACCTGCTTGCGCAGATGGTCGTGGTGGGTGCGCACGCCATATTCGAGGTCGGAGAGATAGAAGCCCTCGAAGGCTTCCGACAGCATGGATTCGTTCGACCACACGGAAAGCTGCACGTCCTCGTTCATCGTGTCGCGGTCGATGCGATAGGCGAGGTAGCGCGCGGCCGCCTGTTCCCTGCTCTCGTCCTTGTAGCGGTAGACCGCGCCGCGCAGCAGCGTCTCGCCGGTCGACAGCGGGAACTCCTGATAGAACTGGACGGATTCCGGCATGATCGACAGCGCGTTGTTGGGGAAGATGCCGTAATAGATCCAGGCCTTGCGCAGATGTTCCGGCAGATGCGTGGCCTCGGGCGCGAGCTTGATGTACTCGCGCACGCTCCAGCGCCGGCCGGCATGCGGATTGTAGGTGGCGAAGGACCGCGACACGCCGTTGATGAAGGGTTCGTCGACATAGGTCGCGCCATAGAGGTCCTGCAGCGCGGGATGGGCCATGGCGACGTGATAACCTTCATTGTCGACGTCGCGCACCGACTTCCAGTTGACCGGCGATTTCTGGGTCCATATGCCCCAGGACGGCACCATGTCGGCGATATTGTAATGCGCCATCTCGGCTTCGATCGGCTTCAGCAGCTCGGCCACCGAAGGCTGCGGACCGCCTGAACGGAGGCGGATGAAGATGAAGCCCATCCAGATTTCGAGGTCGAGCGGCATCAGGCCGAACTCGGTCTTGTCGAGCTCGGGGAAGGAGCGCGGACGGGCGGCGCCCCGCAGCGTGCCGTCGAGATTGTAGACCCAGCCGTGGAACGGGCACACCAGGGCGTTCTTGCAGGTGCCCTGGCTGTCGGCGACGACGCGGCTGCCGCGGTGGCGGCACATATTGTTGAAGGCGCGCACGACGCCGTCGTTGCCGCGCACGATCAGCGCGCGCTCGCCGACGACGTCCATGGTCAGGTAGTCACCAGCGTTGGGCACGTCGCAGACATGGCCGGCGATCTGCCAGTGATTGCGGAAGACATATTCCTTCTCGAGCTCGAGAAGGGCGTTGGAATGGTAACTCCACCCCGGCAAACCCCGCCGGTCCCAATCATTGGGGATCGCCACGTCACGGAGGTGCGGGTTCATGGGCATGCTCTTCTTTTTGTTGAATACTCATTCAATATAAGCATATTTTTCATTGAAATGCAATGGCTTGCGGAAATATGGAAATTTCATGGCGGCAAGTCTGACCTCGCCTAAGCCGGAAAAATACCGGAAAATCCGGGTGTTAATCGAGGAAGCGGAACGGCAATTCAGAAGGCGGATGCCCGTCTCGGAGAAGGCCTGTTTCGACGGGTCACGGGCGTGCGGCAGACAGCGGCGACGCGCTCGATTCAGGTATTGCTGTGTGAGGCTGCTTACAGTCGGCCGCGCGCGACAGGCGCATATCTGCGTCGACCGCTTGAATGGTCGGTCGAACGGTTGCCGCAGGTTGGGAATGCTGGCGCGTCCGTGCCTGTTTCAATCCTGTTACACAGGCAGCCACCGCCGATCATCCGGCTGTTACTTGGTGCGATTATGTTCGTTTCATAGCAAAAAGAAAGATAACGAAGGGAACAACGATGTTTGCGAAAGCCCGCGTCGCCGACGCCAATCGCCGCCTTGATGTGCCGGAACGCAATGACCGCCGGCCGAAGCTTGCGCTGCGCCAGCGCGCCAGCGACCATCCGATGGCGATGTTAATGCTGATCGGCGCCTGCGCCCTTGTCGCCATGCTGGCGGCACCCGCCTCAGGTCCGGCTTTCGCCTCGATCAATCCGCCAGTCAATGTCATCGAGCGCGCCCAGACCACGCTCAAGACCGCCCGCCTGCCGGAACCTTTGATCGACTTTGCCTGCAAGGGCCAGAATTGGGGCGCCGAGAGCGTCGACTGCCTGCGCGCCATCGCCGAGCAGTCCGGCCAGCACAGGGAACGCGCGGTGCGCATGATCGCCAACGCCGCGCCGCTCACCAACACGCCGAACGTCTTTTAAGACCCCCTGAGCGCACCCTCCTGCGCTCGAGTCAGGCTCCCGCCGCATCGTCGGTCGGGAGCCTCTTTTTTCGGGTCTATTGATATTCAGGTGGGACCGGCCTGCAAATAGCGGGCTTCTGCGCTTCCGGTGCTCACGTACTGCAAGTACGCTCCATTCCGGACTTCGCCGACCGAAGCCCTCATAAGTGTCTCCGCTCTATGAAGGCTAGGGCCGGCATAGGCCGGTTCTCGGTAGCCATCATTTTCGGCTCGGCCTGACCTGAATCTCAACAGACCTTGTGTCGGCGCGAGGGCAACACTCGGCCACACCTTTGCGATCTTGTTCTTGCCCTCGGACCGGTCGGTTCAAATGTGGGCGCCGTTGTCGGCTGCGGCGGCGACCTCGTCGGCGATGGTTGAGAGGATGCCGCGGACGTCGAGCGTCGAGAAAGGCTTCTCTAGGATCTGCGGGCGCTGCAGCGGCGGCAGCGCTTCGATCTCCGCCTTGGCGCCGATCATGTCGCCGGTCACGAGCACGAAGCGCTTGGCCAGCGCGGGCCGCTGGGAAAGCAGTTCGCGGTAGATCGCCATGCCGCTGGTACCCGGCATGCGCAGATCGGAAAAGACGATGTCGGGCGGCATATGGCCGTCCAGCACGTCGGCGGCGGACGTCCAACTTGCCACGACGCGTGACTTCAGGCCCATCAGCTCCAATATATCTGAAAGCGAACCGGCGACGTCGGGTTCGTCGTCGATGATCAAGGCATGGCGCAGTCCGCTCGAGCGTACGGCACTCTCGCCTGCCTTCGCCGCCTCACCGGCGATCGCCGGCAGATGGACGACGAAGCGCGCGCCGTGCGGCTCGACTTCCTCGAACCAGATGTTGCCGTTGTGGCGTTCGACGATCGATTTCGAGATCGACAGGCCGATGCCGGTGCCGACGCCGACCGGCTTGGTGGTGAAATAGGATTCGAAGATGCGCGAGCGGATCGCCTCAGGAATGCCGGGGCCGTTGTCCTCGACGGAGAAGCCCGGATTGCCGCGCTCGCCGCGGAAAGTCCGCACCTTGATGCACCGTTCCCCCTCGACGCCGGCCAGCGCATGCTGGCTATTGATCAAGAAGTTCGCGGCAACCTGGGTGACATGGTCGGCATCCGCCATGGCTAGCAGTGGCCCACCGGCGAAATCGGTGTCGATGATGATGCCGCTGGAGCGCGCGCCATAGGCGGTGACCTCGAGCGCCGAGCGCACCACCTGGTTGAGATCCGTCTCGGCTTGCTCGGTCGGGTGCAGCCGCACCATCGACAGGAAGCTCTTGACGATGCGGCCGCATCGCTCGGCGGCGGCGCGCACCTTCTCGGCGCGCACCTTGGTCTGCGGGTCGCCGGCGAATTCATGCAGCAGCGTCGACTGCGCCACCACCACCGCCAGCGGGTTGTTGAGCTCATGCGAGACGCCGGCAAGCAGCGAGCCCATCGCCGCCATCTTCTCGTTCTGGTGCAGCTTCTCGCGCTGGCGGTTGATCTCCTCCTCGGCCTGCAGCTTTTCGCGCAGGTCGCGGATCGAGCCGAAGATCAGGCGGCGATCGGCAACGCGCATCTCGGTCGCCGTCAGCTCGATCGGGAAAATCTCGCCCGCGGCGTTCTGCGTGACGGTCTCCAGCCGCTGGCCGACCATCGGCGCGCCGCGGCCGGCCATGTATTCGGCGCCGGAAGCATAGCCTTTGCGGTAGTATACCGGAACGATGGTATCGAGCAGGTCCTTGCCGAGGATCGCGCTGCGCTGGAAGCCGAACATCTTCTCGGCGGCCGGATTGAACTCGATGATCGAACCCGTCTCGTCGATGACGATGATGGCGTCGAGCGAGGCTTGCAGCATTGTGCGGCGGATCACCTCGCTGGCATGCGCCTCGGACGGCGAGCGCTCGATGGCGTCGCCGATGGCCAAGGCGATGATGTGCAGCGTCGCCTCTTCCTCATCCGTCCATTCGCGCTCGGCGATGCAATCGTTGATGGCCAGCGTGCCCCAAAGGTGGCCATGCGCGAAAACAGAGACGGACAGGAACGACTTGATGCTCTGCTTCTCGAAGTCGGCCCGCAGGAAGCCGTCGAGGTCGCGCGTGTAGCCGGAGAAGATCTTGCCTTGCCGCTCGTCTTCCTGCAGCCGCTCCAGCAAGGAATCCGAGTTGATGATCGACTGCACGATCACGGTGGGCGAGGCCAGCTCGCCGCCGAAATCCGGGTCGATCCAATAGGCGGCGACGGACTGGGCAAAGCCTTGGCCCGGCAATTCACGCAGGCGGAAGAGGATGCCGCGATGACAGTCCATCTTACGGCACATCGTCCCCAATATGTCGTCCATCTCGCGCTGCCAGTCGCCTGCCTCGCGCAGGCGGCGCACGACGTGGACGGCCGCCATCGCGGCGCCGCCCGGACGCGAGCCATGCATATCGGTGCGTGCTGCATCAGCAGTCATGGTCATTCCAGGCCCGGACGTCGGTCGTTCAGAGCCCTCTCCGTTGCTCGGAAACGGCGAACCGCACTATCGCTTTGTTTTGACGCAATTCCGGACGGAAGGCTATGGCCAAGGCGCCGAGCCGGCCGTTTCACGCCATTCCCGGAATTGCTCTAATTGGCGTCGCCGCTCGGCAGCGAGAAGATATAGCCTTCGCCGCGCACCGTGCGCAGGAATTTCGGATTGGCGGGATCGGCCTCGATCTTCTTTCGCAACCGCATGATGCGGATGTCGACCGCGCGCGAGGATTCCGGATCCTCAACGAAGCCGATCGCTTCCGAAATCGCCGCCCGCGTCAGGAGCCGGTTGGCGCGGGTGAGGAAAACCTCGAGCACATCGAACTCGCTCTTGGCCATCTCGATGACCGCGCCATTGGCGCCGATGACCAGACGGCCGTCGAAATCGGCCTGGAAGCCGCCGAAATTCATGAAGCGGCGATTGCCGGTTTCGGCCTTTGCCGCCTGCGGCTCGGCGGGCCGCGGCACGCGGCGCAAAACGCTGCGCACCCGCGCCAGCACCTCGCGCAATTCGTACGGCTTGACGATGTAATCGTCGGCGCCGAGCTCCAGCCCGACGATGCGGTCGAGCGCGGTGCCGGCGGCCGTGGCGTAGATGATGCCGATCTGCGTCTTCGAGCGCAGCCAGCGGCCGAGCGACAGCCCGTCCTCGCCAGGCATGGCGATGTCGAGGATGGCGAGGTGGAAGGACTGCGCCTCGAACAGCGCGCGCGCCACGGCCGCATTGTCGGCCGTGACGACGTCATAGCCGCTGGCGCCGAGATATTCGGCTACAGCCTCCCTCAGATCCGGTTCGTCCTCGACGACGATGATGCGTGCCTTCACGACGCGCTCGCTCCCGCTTTCAGCGGAAAGTAGATTGGGTATAAACATGATGTCCAGCACTCATCTCGGGTTGTCTGTGGCGGGGGTGGAGAAAATGGCAGCACGATCCGTCATTGCGCTTGTGTCCGTTGCCGAGGTGGTGGCCAAAGATCTCGCCGATCATCTCGACCGGCGCGGGCACGATGTGCGCCAGGCGCGCCAACCCTGGGAGGCGGAGACGCTGCTTTCGGCCGGCGGCATCGATGTCGTGATCGTCGGCGACGACGTCACCCAGGCCGAGGGCCGCGAACTGCTCAGGCGTTACGGCGGCCAAGGCGGGGGTGGCGAGGGCGGCCCCGACTTCATCCTGATCTGCCGGCCGCGCGACCTTGTCGACAAGGTGCTGGCACTCGAGCTGGGTGCTGCCGACGTCATCGAAAGCCCGCTCAACGTGCGCGAGCTTGCCGCGCGTATCGGTGGCCTGCTGGCCAGGCGCGGCAGGGCAGGCGGCGAACTGATCGTGCTGGAAAACGCCACCGTCGATCTGCGGTCGGCCATGGTGATGCATCGCTCGGGCTCGGAGGATCAGCTTTCTCCGGGGCAGGTGGCGCTGCTCAGGCTGTTTCTGGCGAGCCCGCGCAAGGTGCTGACGCGCGACGACATCATTGCCGCGGCGCCGGCCGAGAATGCCGACGCATTCGACCGTTCGATCGACTCGCGCATCGTGCGGCTGCGCCGCAAGCTCGACACCGAGACCATCACCACCATCAGGGGCGCCGGCTATCGTTTCGATCCGCCGGTCCGACGCAACGGGTAAGCTCCGATCGGCGAGGCGTTTGAGCATCGGCTTTCCCAAGCGGTGGTCATTCTGGGTCCGACGCCCGGCGCTCAGCGCACCACGATGACAGAGGGGCCGGACGGAAGGTCGGCGCTGGCGGTTATCTCGCCCTTGGCGCGCTCCTTGAGCAACACCGTCGCCAGCGCGGCGAAGCCGAGCAGACCCTGCGCGTAAAGCAGCGCGTAAAGCACAGAAGCGGCAAATTTCGTCTTCATCTTCAAACCCAAATCTCGAAATCGTCGGTGCTTCAGGAAACTCCCGAAGCGCCCGCGCCGCTGACGGAGCCCCCCGCTGCGGCGCGGGCCTTCGGTCCTCTCGGCAGCAAGTCGCCGGAGGGGCCGCGTGTCCTCATCAGCCGAAGGCCAACCCACCAGAGGGCCTTCAGCCGGTGGACGCGCAGGCTGGAGACAATCCAGACCGTGGCGATGAACAGAGCCATGTGCAGCGTCGAAACCTCGCCGGACGTCATCGCCGCCAGCGTCGTCGCTGGGTTGCCGAGCCGGCGGCGCCGAGCACGATCGCCGCGACACTGATCCTGAGAAGCCAGGAGCGGAGTTTTCGTTTGCAGATGTCTGTTCCCGTTGCGTCAAATCTGACGCCGGCCTGTATCCACATCATGCCGCCAGAGATGCACTTTGTTGCAAATCGGTTTCGAAATTGGCCGCCCTGCTTTCACATAAGGATGAAAAGCGCTTTCGTTTGCGTTGCAACATACGATTTGGTTGCAAGGTGAAGCGAGCCTGCTGCTTGCGACGGACTCAATTCCGGCACCTTCTCTGTTAACTTCGAGAAACAAATTCGAAACAAAAACGAGCATCAAGCGAAATTGACCTGAAACAGGCGTCTTCGATAAGGCGGTCCATCGAAATTGAAGCCGGACACAACGGCAAAAAACAGAGGGATCGTCATGCACACTGCCATTTCCGCCAAGCTCATCAATGTCACCGCCGCCGCGCTCACCGGCGCGGCGCTGCTCTTCGGCGCCGGCAATGCCGCGCATGCCAACCAGATCGTCGCCAAGGTCTCGCTGTCGCAGCAGATCATGGAAGTCACGGTCGATGGCCGCCCGACCTACACCTGGAAGGTATCGACCGGTGACAGGAGCCACATCACGCCGATCGGCTCGTTCAAGCCGACCCGCATGCATGAGATGTGGTATTCGAAGAAGTACGACAACGCGCCGATGCCGCATTCGGTCTTCTTCAGCGGCGGCTACGCCGTTCACGCCACCTATGCCATCAGCCGTCTTGGCCGTCCTGCCTCGCATGGCTGCGTGCGGCTGCATCCGGATGCGGCGGCCGACTTCTATCAGCTCGTCGAGGCCTTCGGCCCCGGCAACACCAGCATCGTCATCGTCAAGTAACGGACCGGGGTCAAGTAACGGACCGGGTCAAGTGACGGGCTGGGTAAAGTAGCAGGCGGGTTGCCGCCTTCGGGATAGCGCCGAAGCCGTGGGGCGACCGCCAAAAAAAGAGGCCGGAATTTCCGGCCTCTTTTGTTTACGGCTCGCTTCAGCTCGGCAGCGCCGGCATCAGCTTCGGATCGGGCTTCTCGGCGAGATGCGGCAGGTCCCTGCTGGCGATGAAGGTGTAGAACATCGGCACGACGAAGAGCGTGAACATGGTGCCGACCAGGATGCCGGTGAAGATGACCAGGCCCATCGAATAGCGCGCGGCCGCACCGGCGCCGCTGGAGACGATCAGCGGCACAACGCCGAGCGCCATGGCGGCCGTGGTCATCAGGATCGGCCGCAGGCGCACCTTGGCCGAAGCGATGATGGCGTCGCGGCGCCGCATGCCATGCATTTCACGCTGCTGGTTGGCGAATTCCACCAGCAGAATGCCGTGCTTGGTGATCAGGCCGATCAGCGTGATCAGGCCGACCTGGGTGTAGATGTTGAGCGTTCCCAGGCCGATGTTGAGCGGCACGATCGCGCCGAAGATCGACAGCGGCACCGCCATCATGATGATCAGCGGGTCGCGGAAGCTCTCGAACTGGGCCGCCAGCACCAGGTAGATCACGATCACGGCCGCCGCGAAGGCGATCAGGATGGTGTTGCCCTGTTCCTTCTCCTGCCGCGACTGGCCGGAATAGTCGACGAAGAAGGTGTCGGGCAGGGTCTCCTTTGCGAGGTCCTCCAGCACTTTCAGGCCGTCGCCGGTGGTCACGCCGGGCAGAGGCAAGGCCGAGATCGTCGAGGAGTTCAGCTGGTTGAACTGCTCGATGGCCGCCGGCGAGGCGTTGGTCGAGATCTTCACGACCGCCGACAGCGGCACCATCTTGCCGTCGACGCTGCGGACGAAATATTGGCCGAGCTTCTCGGGGTTGTCGCGGAATTCCTGCGGCACCTGGGGGATGATGTCGTAGCTGTTGGAATCCCGGTCGAACTGCGCCACCTCGGCGCCGCCGACAAGTAGCGTCAGAGTGTTGCCGATATCGGCAATCGGCAGATTCAACGCCGCCGCGCGCTCGCGGTCGATGGTGACGGTGACCTGCGGCGCATCGTAAGCCATCGAGTTCTGCACGACGATGAAGCGGCCCGAGGCCTGCGCCTTGTTCTTGATCTTCTCTGCCTGCTCGAAGACTTCCGACGGGTCGCCGGTGGAGCGCACGACCATGGAAATCGGCAAGCCGCCGCCGGAACCGGGCAGCGTCGGCGGCGCGAAGACGAAGGCCTCGACGCCGGCGACCTTGGAGATGCGTCCCTGGATATCAGCCTGAAGCGCCTTCGAATTGCGCTTGCGTTCCGCCCAGTCCTTGAAGGCGAAGCCGACAAAGGCGCTGTTGGTGGCGCCGCCAAAGGCAACGGCCGAGAACTGCGCCCTGGTCTCGGGAATGTCCTTCACCAGGCCGAGGATCTGGTTGACGTAGGTCTCGGTGTAATCCGACGTCGCGTAGCGTGGCGCGGTCACGATCGAGAGCAGGAAGCCCTGATCTTCTTCCGGCGCGAGTTCGGTCGAGGTCTTGGTGAACATGAAGCCGGTAAGGGCGACCAACGCGACGACGATGATCAGCGTTACCGGGCGGTTCCTGAGCGAGGCGGTGACAGCCCGTTCATAGAGGTGTTCGACGCGTGTGAACGTGCCGTCGACGATACGCTGGAAGCGGCCGTGCTGGCCGGCCTTCAGCAGACGTGCCGACATCATCGGGGTGATGGTGATGGCGATAAGGCCGGACAAGACCACCGAGCCGGCGAGCGTCACCGCAAATTCGCGGAACAACGCGCCGGTCAGGCCACCGGTGAAGGCGAGCGGCGCGAACACGGCGGCCAGGGTCATGGTCATCGCCACGATTGCGGTCGCGATCTCGCGCATGCCGTTGAATGCCGCCTGCATCGGCGACATGTGGTCCTCCTCCATGTGACGGTGGATGTTTTCCACCACCACGATGGCGTCGTCCACGACAAGGCCGATCGCCAGCACCATGGCCAGCAGGGATAGAAGGTTGATCGAGTAGCCGACCGCAAACAAGATGAAGCAGACGCCGATCAGCGACAGCGGGATGGTGACGATCGGCATCATAACCGAGCGGAACGAACCCAGGAACAGAAGGATGACCACGATGACGATGGCGACCGCCTCGCCGATGGTCTTGAACACTTCCTCGATCGAAGCGCTGATCTGGCCGGTGGCGTCGTAGACGATCTCGATCGTCATGCCTTTCGGCAGCGTATCCTGGATCTGAGGCACGAGCTTGGTCAGCGCCGCCGCCGTCGTCAGCGGGTTGGCTGCGGGCGTCGGGAAGATGGCCAGGAAGGTTCCCGGCTTGCCGTTGAAGCTCACCCTGGTGTCGGTGTTCTCCGCGCCGAGCTCGACCCGCGCGACATCGCGCAGGCGCACAACCTGGCCATCCGTCGACCGGATCGGGAGCTGGGCGAAGGCCTCGGGCGTCTGCAGGGTCGAATGCACGGTGATCGAGGAGACCACATATTCGTTCTGGGTGTTGCCCGGCGCCGACAGGAAGTTCGAGTTGTTGATCGCCGTCAGCACGTCCACGGCCGTGACGCCCCGGGCGGCGAGCCGGATCGGGTCGATCCAGATGCGCATGGAATATTCCTGGGCGCCGAAGATCTGGACGTCGGCGACGCCTTCCACGGTCGAGATGCGAGGCCGGATGACGCGCTCGATATATTCGGTGAGCTGCTCCTTCGTCATGTTCGGGTTCTGCATCGAGATGTACATCATCGCGAACTGCTGCCCGGTGCCCTTGACGATCACCGGGTCCTTGGAGGCGTCCGGCAGGGTGCCGCGCACGCCCTGGACCTTGGACAGCACCTCGGCGAGCGCGACGTCCGGGTTGGAGCCGAGCTTCATCTGCACGGTGACCGTGCTAGAGGACGGACGGCTGGACGAGGTCACGTAGTCGATGTTTTCGGTCGAGGCGACGGCGCGCGCTATCGGGGCCGAAATGAAGCCCTGGATCAGGTCGGCGCTGGCGCCAGGATAAGCCGTGGTGATGGTGATCGCGGTCTCGTCGACCTTCGGATACTGGCGGATCGACAGCCCGAAGATGCCCTGGAAGCCCAGAAGCAGGATCATGCAGGCCAGCACCGTCGAGAGCACCGGCCGGCGAATGAAGAGGTCGGAGAAGCTCATTGCTGAACCTGCTTGTTCGCCGATTTGCTGGGATCGATGGTGTTGTCGACGGCAACCGACATGCCATTGAAGAGGCGGTTCTGGCCGGCCGTGACAACCTGGTCGCCGTCCTTGAGGCCCTCGGTGATCTCGACCATGCCGTTGTTACGGCGGCCGAGCTTGACGAACACCTGCGAGATGGTGAGCGCAGGCTGCTGCGCGGCCTCGGCCGGCTTGGCGGCGTCGGCTGGTTTGGCGGCGTCGCCGGACGCCTTGTCGGCCGGCTTCGCGTCCGCCGGCTTTGCCGCGTTGTCGGCGGGCTTGGTGGCGTCAGCCTGCGGCTTGGCGGCATCGCCGGCCGCCTTATCGGCGCCGGCCTTCTGCTCGTCCGGCTTCGCCGGCGCGGCAGCGGCACCCCCGGCGGGCTTTGCCGGCTCGACCACGAAGACATAATCGCCATAGAGGCTGGTCGTCACCGCCGTCTGCGGCACGGAGATGACGTTGTTTTCCTGCGGCAGCTCGACGCGGATCTGGACGAACTGGCCAGGCGTCAGCTTGCCTTCCGGATTGGCGACCTCGCCGCGAATCGAAACCAGCCGGCTTGCCGGATCGATCTTGGGATCGATTCCGCGAATGGAGCCGGCAAAGGTCATGTCGGCGAGGCTGCCGCCGAGCTTGACGGTCTGGCCGATCTTGAGCAGCGGCAGCTGCTGCTCGGGAACCGTGAAGTCGACCCGCATCGTGTCGAGGTCCTGGATCGTCACGACGGAGTTGCCGGGGGCCAGGTACTGTCCGACGTCGATCTTCGGGATGCCGACCGTGCCTCCGAAGGGCGCCGACAACTGCTTCTGGTCGAGTACGGCCTGCATCTTGTTGACTTGTGCAGCCGAGGCGTCCCCCGCGGCGCGCGCGGCGTCGAGCGTCGCGTCCGTGCCGACGCCGCGGCGCTGCAATTCGATCGCGCGGGTCAGCGCCGCCTGATCCGAGGCGGCCTGCGCCTTCTGCGCCACCAGATCCGCTTTCTCGACCGCGTCGTCCAGCTGCAAGAGCACCGCGTCGGCGGCAACCTTCTGGTTGGCGTGGAAGAGGATGTCCTTGACGATGCCGCTGGTCTCGACGGTAAGGTCGACGCCGCGCACGGCATTGACGGTGCCGATCGCCTCGATGCCGGGGGTCCACTCCGAGGGCTTGACGGTCACTGTCGAAACCGTTGCGGCCGGCGGCTTCATGGTGGCGAAATACTGCTTGATGCCGGCGTCGCGCATGAAGTTGAAGCCAACGATGCCGACGCATACCAAGGCGAGCAGCAGCAAGAATCCGGCGATGATGAAAAAGCGCTTCACGGATGGTCCCCTCGAGCCGGCAACCGGCAAATCAATCGATGTCGGGACACATATCGACGAAAGGTCCCGATTTCAAATGGCGCGCCTTACTGTACCGGCTGGACGGTCTTGTCAATTCCGCCTAGGCTAATGTAGGGGGAGGCGTGATGAGAGTACCCAGGGCGAACTCACGCGAAAAGATACTTGCCGCCGCCGCCAACGTGGCGCGCGAGGCAGGCCCGGGAAGCCTGTCGCTCGAGGCAGTCGCCAGCCGCGCCGGCGTGTCGAAGGGCGGCCTGCTCTACAATTTCCCGACCAAGGCCAAGCTGATGCAGGGACTGGTCGAAAGCTATCTCAGCGATTTCCAGAGCGCGCTCGAAGCACGCGCCGCAGAGGCCGGCGACGAAAGCGTGCTCTCGGCCTATATCAAGTTGTCGGCCGACGACTGCGAGCGGCCGAAACCCTCGGCATCCTGGATGTTCTCGGCGATCGCCGAAGATCCCGATTTTCTGACGCCGATCAAGGCCTTCAAGCACCAGCTGTTCGAACGGCTGAAGGGAGAGACGGACGACCTCGGCCCGCTGCTGGTCTGCTTTCTCGCCATCGAGGGGATGCGCAGCATGAATCTGTTTGATTCAGACGTGCTGTCCGAAGACGAGCGCAAGCTGCTGGTGTCCTCGCTCCTGAAGATAGCCGGATAGGTCGCCAAACGGTTTGGTGGTGACCAAACGGTTAAGAGCGTCACACCAGCTTCATCCTGGCGACATAGCGTCCTCCCCGGTTCTTTGCTGCAATGCAAACGGAGTGGGACAATGGTGGACGTAGTTTCCAGTGAGGCGGGGATCCCGAGACCGGATCATCCCCTAGAACAATCGGGCGGTGCCAAATGGTTCCTGCCGGCTTTCGGCGTGCTGGTGCTCGTCGGCATCGTCTATGTCGGCTATGCGCTCAGCCAGGATCTGGCTATCGCCAAGACGGTGCCCTGGATCCTGCTCGGCATCGCCCTTCTGATTGCGCTGGGCTTCGAGTTCGTCAATGGCTTCCACGACACCGCCAACGCGGTCGCCACCGTTATCTACAGCCGGTCTCTGACTGCCGAATTCGCCGTTCTGTGGTCGGGGG